>JBMYOR010000134.1:0-6917 GCA_049599535.1 Bacteroidia bacterium
CCAACGTTCTTGCTGTTTTTTTGAAAGCACTTCATCTTCATTTTGAATCATTCCTGTAGCTGCAACTACATGGTCAGAAGGAACAGTGATGTCAACTTCATAGTCACCGAAGGTTAATGCAAATTCTCCATTGCCTAAAAATTGCTTGTTTTGCCAGCCTTCGTTATCAATGTAAACACACATTCTAGGATAAAACTGAGCTATGGTGTATAGGTAATTATCTTCATCTTTAAAATATTCATAACCCGATCGGCCACCCACTTTCATTCTATCGTTTATGTTATACCACCATTTAATATTAAAAGTGTAAGAACCACCTGATCTTAATGGTTTGGGCATATCTACACGAAGCATGGTTTCTACTACGGTAAAGTCTATTTTGTTTCCGTTAGCATCTGTAATACTTAACAGTTTAAAGCCGCCATCAAAATCATTATGCAATCGGTTAAACTCATAAGAGTTCATTTTAGGCGATATTTTGTTTTGGCTCACTTTGTCTCGCATTGAGTTTTGCGCTCTTACATTCTGATCCAGTTGTAGCCATAAGTATTTAAGTACATCGGGCGAGTTATTGGTGTAAGTAATGGTTTCGCTACCAGTTACGGTTTGGTTTTCATCATCAAGGGTAATGTCCATATCATAATCGGCTTGCTGTTGCCAATATTGATGACCCGGCGCTCCAGTTGCGGTTCGGTAAACATTAGGCGTAGGCAAATCGGTACCCAGTTGTTTAAACTTGTTGGTATTAGTATTGTCTTGAGCAGTGGCTCTAAAGGCCATTAAAAAGGCGATTAAAAGTATAAAATACTTGTTCATATTTACCAGAGTTTGTTTTCTAAAATGAGTTGAAATGAAAGACAGAAAGCACCGCCCATCCAAAACAATACCCATTTTGGTTTAGTTATTTTTAATACTTGTTCAGCAATTAAATTCAATAGTAATATACCTAAAACAATCAGTAATTGTCCGGTTTCAATTCCAAGGTTAAATGACAACAGCGGTACAAAAATGTTTACATTAGTAGGTAACATTTGGCCCAAATAACCAGAAAAACCTGCTCCATGTACAATACCAAATGCTGTTATAATTAAAAACTGTATGAGTGTGAATTTGGTAGGGTTGTTACCTTGGCTTTTTACAATAGTAACAATTGCACTAATAGCGATTGTAATTGGTATGGCAAATTCAATATAATTAGAGTTTATATTGAGAATATTAAGTGTTGCTAATGCCAGTGAGATGGAGTGCCCTAAGGTAAAACCAGTAACTGACCAGAATACCTTTTTCCAATGCCATATGTTAAACCCAACAGTAATGGTGAGCAAAAAAAGCATGTGATCATATGCTCCAAAATCACTTATGTGTAGCGTGCCATATTTAAAGTAAGTACTAAACAGAAAATGTTGATTTTTGCGCAAAGAAAAGCCAAATCGCAAAAACTATGAAGCTTTTAAAATCACTGTTGTTGATATTGATTTTTACAGGATTATCTTTAGGGGCTTTAAATGCCCTTCATAAATTTTATGTAGGCATGACTACAATTGACCTAAGCAGAGATGGCAATAGTTTAGAGTGTACAATTAAACTTTTTAGAGATGATTTAGAGTTAGCCTTAGCCGAAAAAGAAGGGCAAAAAGTGCTTTTTCCAATTGGTGTGGCTAATGCTAATTATGCTAACCTAATTGATTCTTATGTTGATGAAAGGTTTTTGATTTCATCAGGCAACAAAAAACTTGAAAGAACATTTGTAGGGGCCGAAGTTGAAGAAGAAATGGTTTGGATATATATTGAGTATAAAAAGCCATTGAAAGAATTTATATTAAAAAATACATGCCTAATGGAGATGTTTGAAGATCAGGTAAATATTGTTCATTTAAAGCAAGGTGATAACGTGCAAAGTGAGTTATTAAACCTTAGTCAAAACGAAGCTAAATTTACCGTAAAATAGGGTAGAGCATACTCATAAAGGCACTTTAGATTTGGCTTATTTGCGTTGCTTATTAAAAGTTAACTGCTAAAAATCAATGCACCGTGCTTTAGTTTTAAATTCGGGTAAACCAAAATATACAATTATATACGTATGCTGAGCCTAGCTGATAGCAACTAGAAAAGTAGCTATTAAAAATGCAACATAATCTGATGCGGTAATTAGTAAAATCAATGAGTTATTTTAATTGAACTCGCAAATCAAAGGGTTAAATCAAAGCAATTATATGGGCATAGCAAGGCTTTAAAACAACTTATACTGTGAACTAATAATTATGATTGGTGCTTCTGCAAGTATGTTTAAAGAGTTATCTTGTATTTGTAAATGGCAAAAAATTCTCTAAATAAAGAGTAAAAATCTCTAAACTCAAAATAATTTGGCGAGCTTGATTTAAAATGTTGGTAATTTAGTTTGGTTGCAAGCAGCTCAATTCTTCTTAAGTGATAAAATTGACTAATAAATAAAACCCTGTGGTTCTGTGTAAGTTTTTGCGAGTTTTGTAAGGTGGCAAGTGAGTTTACACCATTATTATCAATATGTATTAGAGCTGAATCTATGCCATTTTTAATTAAATAGCTAGCCATTTTGTTGCCTTCATAAAAACCTTCTTTCCCTAGCCCGCCGCTTACAATTATTTGTGCATTTGGGTATTTATTGTTTTGGGCAGTTGTTTCAGTTAAGCGAGCCTTTAATCTTTCCGAAAGGGTACCGTTGGTATTTACTTTATTGCCAAAAACGATTATGTATTCAGGCACAAAACCTATATCAATTGATTTTAATCCGAAATAAACGGTATAGCTGATTTCGGTTAAAAACAAGGTAAAGCCTGCAAATAAAAAAACAAATAGGTGCTTTTTGCTGAGTAATTTACTAGGCATAATTTACACTTTTCGTAATTTCCATTTTCCACGTTTAAATAGATATACACTTATTACCGCATGTATGCTATGGCAAATGGCAATGCAGTACAAAATACCTTCAAAGCCTAAATCAAGGCCATTTGTAAACCAAAAGACCATTGGTATTTGAATAACCCAAAAACATATGATATTGATAGCAGTGGGGGTAAGTGTATCTCCGGCTCCGTTAAAGGCCTGAGAAACCACCATGCCAAATGCAAAAAACACGTAGCCTAAGCATATTATTTGCAAGGATTTTACGGCCATAGGTAAAACATCTGCATCGTTAGTAAATACCATTGAAATTATGTATTTGGCTATGGCGTAAAATAAAATGGAGATTAGCAGTAAATAAATTGCGTTGTAGTATGATGATCTCCAAACGCTTTTTTCGGCTCTTTCGGGCTGTTTGGCTCCTAAATTTTGGCCCACAAGAGCAGCGGCAGCCTGAGCCAAGCCCCAAGCAGGTAAAATGGTAAAGCCAATAATTCTAAACCCAATGGTATAACCCGCTACGGCGTTTGTGCCAATTTCTGAAATAAACCTGTAAAGCACAAGCCAACTTGCCGATTCAACTAAAAATTGTCCAATTCCGCCAAGTGAAATTTTAATAATGTTAAAAATTACGTTTAACTGAATTTTTAGTTCTTTAAACACAAGGTGTAGGCTGCTGTTTTTTGAGATGAATAAATAGTATACCTGTATTAATACAGCTATTCCTCGTCCGGTAGATGTGGCAATAGCAGCTCCTTTTATGCCAAGTGCGGGAATAGGACCTAGACCAAAAATAAATAATGGGTCAAGTATAATATTGATTGCATTGGCAATGAGTAACACACGCATGGCAATAGCAGAATTGCCTGCCCCCCTAAAGGCTCCGTTAATAATAAAAAGTAACATTATTATAATGTTGCTCCCAAACATCCATTTTGTGTAGCTTATGCCATGTATAATTACATCGGGTTCGGCTCCCATTAATTCTAAAATATCTTTAGCATAGTAAATACCTAAAAGCCCTGTTGCCAAACCCACAATTATGGCTAGGATTATGGCTTGTAAAGTGGCATTACTAGCGTCAGTCTTGTTTTTTTCACCAATTCTACGAGAAATAATGGCTGATGCCGCCATTGAAAAACCAATGGCAATAGAGTAAACAATAAACATTATACTCTCAGTTAGGCCAACTGCAGCCAGTGCGTTTTTGCCAAGCTTGGCCACAAAGTACATATCAAAAATGGCAAAAAGCCCTTCTCCAACCATTTCGATAATTACAGGTATAGAAAGCATAAATATGGCTTTATTTATACTGCCTTTGGTAAATTCTTTTTCAGATGACGATGTTGCTTCTAAAAAATAACTTATGTATTTGTTTAATTTGGTTTTAGGCTTGGGCATGATTGCGTTGGAGCGTGATTAAGGCTAAATTATGTTGATTATGCTGTTGTGTAAAGCTGTAAAGTTGATGTGCTACCTGAGTATTCAACTTTTTTAAAGGGACTGTTTATGTACAAAAGTAGTATTTAGCATTCTCAATATTTTTTCATTAACTGAATGAAGTTAATTTTTTGGCCTGACAATAATTTACGGGAATTCAAATCCAAAAATGGAATTGATTCCAAAAACGAGAATGTTAATTCATTTGATGATACACCGTGTTTGGCGCTGCTTGAATCATAAATTACTGAATTTGAGTATTTAATTAAGTTTTAGTGAATATGCTGAATTTAAAAATGTGTTTGGTAAACAACTTGTAAAACTCTAAGCAAGACAAACACAGAAATGGAACTTAACATTAAATCAACTTTTACATTATTGTCGTTACTGGCAATTTCGTTTTTAGGCAAAGGGCAGTGCACCACTTGCTGGCAAACCATATCAAGTGCAACTTCAGCTTCTATTAATGTACCTTATGGTAAAAGGCTTTGTATTACATCAACAGGGTCAGTTACAGGTAGTATAAGAATGAGCGGCGCTGGTGAAATTTGCAATGAAGGTACATTTGAGCCTTCATCGTTTTCATCAAAATGGGCTGATGCCATTAATAATAGTGGAACCATGGAGTTACCTTCAAATTTTAATGTAACTGGATTCTTAACCAATTCAGGGTCATTAACAATTAATGGAAACTTAACTTCAAATAGCAACAAAAACATTTTAAACAGTGGCGATTTAGACGTAAATGGCTATTTAAAAAATAGTGGCGAGTTGAATAATACAGGTACAATAGCTGTTACCTCTTATTATAGTAATCAAAAACAACTTATAAATAGTGGTACTTTTAATGTTGATGGCAATTTTACAAATTCAAGTTCTGGTGGAGTAGATGCCGAAAACAGTGGTGGTATAACTGTAGGCGGAAATTTTATTAACCAAGGGCCCTTTGAAACCACAGCTGATGGTAGTTTGATAATTACCGGCTATATGGATAATACAACATCAGGTTCAGCTTCGTTTATTAATAGAAACATATTAGAAGTAGCATCTTACTTTGATAATGGTAACGATTTTTCAAATTATGGAACGGCCATAATTGCGGGTGATTTTACCAACGAAAATTCAGGAAGTACTGCTTTAGACAATTTTGGAGACTTAACTATTGACGGCGATTTTTTTAATTATCAAAGTTTTGATAATAGCGGAGTGGTTGAAATAGACGGTGATTTTATAATGACGAACACAGGCTCGGCTGAACTAACAAATGATTCGATGATTACAATTAACGGCGATTTAAATTCAAATAATGATATTAACAATTCAAATGCCTTAGTTGTAGGTGGTACTTATACAAACAAAAAATGGAGCGGTTCGTATAATTCAGATCCAGCTAGCATTTTAGTTGTTGATACATTTATAAATCAAAGCAATATAAACTCTACATCAAGCGAGTATGGCCAAATTCAGGTATTATCATATGCCGAAAATGAAGGAAATGTTGGGACATACATTGACATATGTATTTTAAGCGATAACGGTGATTGGGATAGTAATACAGGAACTGTAAATGCTCAAGTAACCAATTGTACACAGGCCGTTACGACTGATTTAATCAATTTAAATATCAGGTTTTATTTAGAAGCTTGTTACAACGCTTCGCCTTCAAAAATGCAAACCGAGTTAAGGTCAAATAAAGTTTTGCCAAAAAATCAGCCTTTTCGTCAAAACCCTTGGGGTTGGAACGGAACTGAATCAGTAAGAGATTCAGTTTCAGATATAAGCACTGTAATCGTTGACTGGGTAATGGTAGAATTTAGAACTGGAACAGATGCTTCAACTTCATTTTGGAAAAAGTCTTTATTTTTAACTGAAGATGGTTATTTAAGAGACAACAAGGGTAATGCTGCTACCATTGAAAGACCTGATTATAATTCATTTTATGTGGTAATAACAGCTCGAAATCATCTTGGTGTAATGACATCTACCAAATGCTCAATACAAGGTGGAGCGATTGCTTATGATTTTACCACAGCTCAATCAAAAGCCTATACCACAGGTGCAAATCCAATGATTGAAGTGAGCACTGGAGTTTATGGTTTAATTTCAGGCGATGCGAACGGAGATGGAACCATTAATGCTCTAGATGCCATGGAATGGCATGGAAATACAGGTTCATCTGGTTACAAAAAGGCTGATTTAAATCTTGATAATCAAGTAAACTCTAATGATAAATCAGTTTGGGAAAATAGAAATGGAAGAAGCATTCAGTACCCAAAATAATAACTCTAAACTAGGTAATAAGCAATATTTAAATTTAAAGAAATGAAAAGAATAATACTCTCAATAATAGCATTAGTTTTTACTGCAACTGTTTTTGCTCAATCATACGATTTACAATTTTTGGTAGTAGCAAGTGATGGTGTAAATGATGGTTTTCATGATGTAAAGGTGCAAATGAAAGCATCAAACGGCACCTTTGATTTAGGCATAGCCAACTTAACCTTTAGTTATAATACCGATGGCCTGTATAGCCAGCACGCGCCTGATGATGGTACAAAGGCTGCAATTATTGAAACCGCACATGGTTTTAATAGCGG
>JBMYOR010000135.1:0-6894 GCA_049599535.1 Bacteroidia bacterium
AACTTGGACCATACAATCATCAGGCGCTCAAACAGGTGTTTCGGTAACCTTACAATGGGAATCTGCCGAAGAAGAAACTGGTTTTGTTCGTTCTGCTGCGCATTTGGCTTATTGGGAAAACGGTGTTTCAAGTGTTTGGAATAATGGAAGCCTTATGTTTGCAAGCGGCTCAGGACCATATACATTAACCAGGTCAGTTGATTTTACTACTAACTTGTTCTATTTTGGTGATGGCTCTGCTGGTTCCGCGTTACCCGTTGATTTAACCTATTTCAGTGCTCAATGGGCTGCTTCGGCTACGCTCAGCAACGCGAACATTGATACGGACACTGAGCGCAGCCGAAGTGCCGTGCTCAACTGGCAAACAGCTACCGAAACCAACAATAGCCATTTCAACGTTGAAAGAAGTTTTGATGGTGTAGCTTTTGAAACGATTGGAAGAGTAGAAGGCATGGGCACAACACTAAACCCGAAAGAGTATGAGTTACTAGATGAGAGTCTCGAGTCTAAAGCACAAAGTCTAAAGTCGATGGGACTTTGGACACCAAACCTTGGACATCAGACAATTTATTATAGACTCAAACAAATAGACTTCGACGGTGCTTTTGAATATTCACAAATTCGTACTTTAAACTTTGAACAAGAAACTAGAAACTCATTTTCAGTTTGGCCAAATCCATCAACTGGAGCTATTATAAAATTATCTAAAATAGATAATTACATTCTTACCTCCACAAATGGTATTGTACTGCAAAAAGTAGTGGCAACAGATCAAATCAATGTTTCAAACCTTGCTTTTGGTACTTATATAATTACAAGTTCTATGGGCAAATCTGTATTGTATATCCGAAACTAAATTTAGTTTAGGTCCTGTGTGTAAATCCGCTCTATGTAAATAGGGCGGGTTTTTACTTATCAGGGTATTGGTGGTTGTATCAGGTAAATGCCATCAATGTTTAATCTTTAATACGGTCTTATGTTAGCGATTAAACTATCAAACTGCGCACACTTTAAATCGATTGCTCTAATCATAACCAATCGAGTTCTTTCCAACGAATTGAATTGTGGTAGCATTTCTAGTACCCCGTAAAATTGGGCTTTAGTGGTTTTTAACGGGGCATATAAATTTCCTTTATTATCATAGTAACTCCATTATAGTTAAGCCATTCATTAAACTTAAATCAACTATCAAGGATTAAAAACAAGTGGTTTTAATCTATCATAATAAACTAAAGTGTATTTATTATTAAAATCGCATTTTTGGTGGTAAAATTCCTAATAACCCCAAAAACATAACAAGTACTTATTTGTTTCAATTGCTTTTGAATGCCAAAGTAAAAAATGCCAAAAGCAACACTCAATTTGCAAGGGGTATCGGTTATCTTGCCACTAAACCAAAAAAATCTTTTAAAATACAAATACGAGCGATTGAAATCGCTCGTATTTGATTAGGAACGATGGACTTCAGTCCATCGCGGTGCTTGTGGTAGTAATACTATACCCCTACAATTTGATTTTTGTAAATGAAAAAGCTAGGTAATTAAAAAGGCTTGTGAGGTGCAGAACAATAATTTATTTTTAGATATTATAAAATTTGCAACAATTTTTAGCGCCTTTTTTTTCACCTAAATAAGCATAGGCCTATCAGATTGCGTTTATTTGCCAATACTTTTTTATGAAAAAAGGCCTGTTATATATTGTTCTATTGAGTGTGTTTTTTAGTTGTGCAAATCAATTAAAAGCACAATCTATAAAGTACAGCATTAGTTCTTTCGGCTTAAATAATGGTTTGTCGAGTCCGCAAATATTTGATGTTGAGTTAGATAGCCGTAGTTTGATTTGGTGCGCTACTAAATACGGGTTAAACAGGTTCGACGGTGTTAATTTCAAAGCGTTTTATGAGGCAGATGGTCTTTATGACAATAAGGTAGATCAACTATTTTTTGATGGAAAGCTTTTGTGGTGTCTTCATATCGAAACGAGTAAGGGCAGCCGTAGGTCTATTTCGTTATTTGATCCGGTAAAAGAAAAATTTAAAACACTGAGCAGCGTACTTCCTTTTGAATATGAGAATGAACCGCAGATAACCAATATTAAGAAATGGGAAGAAGGAGTAGTTTTTAGTTTGCTAATAAGTGGAGAAAAGCATTGGTTTTCAGTTAATAAAAAGGGCAAAATAAATCAATATACATTTATAAATAATGAAAAGGAAATATTAGGTTTAACCAGAAATAGTAATATTTGGATAAGAGAAAAAAAAGAAGGTTGGGAGCACATTGTAAAGAGAGATATAAAAGGTAATCTTATTACCAGTGTTCCTTTTCATGAAAAACTTCCGGGTTTAGTATTTAGATGCTTTTATGATTATGATAATGGAAATAACCTATTTGTAGGTTTTGAAAAATGGTTTTCAATTGTAGATGGTAAAATAGAATTTCTTAATCTACGGGCTAAGGTTCCTATTTCTGAAAATAAAAATATAGCAATAAACTCATTTGACCATAATTATTGGGAAGAGAAAGACCTTTATTGGTATTCTTACAAAAATGACCTAGCACTTTTTGACCGCAATGAAAATATTATTTTTAGTACAGAAAATCAAATAAATCATGCTTGGCCTCAGGTTGAATTTATTGGCAACACTATAATACAATGTACAGGGCAAGGTTTAAAAGTAATTCGGGTTGATGCGTCGCCTTTCAAAACTCTATTAAAAGATTCGAGCAAATATGGTTTTAGAGGAATGTCACAAAATGCTGATCATATTTACTTTACAAGCTATGGCGGCACCTATCAGTTTACAGAGATAACAGAAAACCTAAAAAAGATTAATAACGCCGGGTTTAATGTAGCGTGCCAAGGCGAAAAGGAGCTTATTTATTCTAATCGAGGGCATTTTTTTAAGCAAAACCTTACTAATTTCTCGATTAAGAAACTTGATGATGCAGGCAGTTATGAAACGTGGTCGTTATTTATTGATTCAAAAGGAAAAGTATGGTCAAGCGGAGATGGCATTCAGAATTATGATTTAAATACTCAAAAATATAGTGAGTTTTTTGATAGCAACTATCCAGAGCTATCTAATGCCATTGTTTACAACATAACAGAAGGGCCAAATCAAAAGCTATATATATGCAGTGCTGCTGGTTTGTACATTTTAGATTCAAAGCAAAACAAAATCATAGCAAGATATTGCTCAGAACTGAAGGGTTCTAACTACTTACCTGCCATTGATGTAAGACATATATATTTTAACGATAATAATAAAAGTGTTTGGATTGCAACCAATGGCAAAGGAATTATATATTGGGATTTTACCACAGGTGAATACCAACAGTTTGTTAGTAATAATAACCTTACTCAAACCATACATTGTGTTTATGGCTTTACCAACCATCCTTATTTATGGCTAAGTACAAACTATGGAATTCAATCTTTTAATACTGAAACTAATGAGTTTAAAACTTATTTAGAAGCCGATGGCATCTCATCAAACGAGTTCAATAGAATCTCCCATTTAAAATCAAAAAATGGGCTTTTGTATTTCGGTAGTATAAATGGTATTACGTATTTTAACCCTGATAATGTTAGAGCCTTTAAGCCTAACCAAAGATTTAACATAGCCCTTGTTGATGCTCATGAGTTTAAGAATAGTAAAAACGACCTGGCAAGGATTACTGAAAATGTATTAGAAACCCAATTGCTAAGGTTATCAAACGAAGAAAGATTTATTGATTTAAAATTTGGGGTTAGCGATTTGAGTTTAGGTGTATTTACAAAGTACGAATACAAGTTAAATCAAAATGATAATTGGATACAGATGGCCGCCAATAACTTAAATTTAGCTGGCATACCATATGGCGATTATAATTTAACGGTACGTGCTAAAGACCCAAAAGGCAATTTAAGTGCCAATGAGTTGTATTATAAACTTAGGGTAATAAAACCAATATACCTAAGGTGGCAATTTTGGCTGCTTATTATATGTTTAACTGCATTGTCAACTTTATTGCTTGTAAAAAGAAGAACTCAAAAACTCGAAAATCAAAAGGTAGAATTAGAAAAAATGGTTAGTGAAAGAACGCTAACCATTGAGAAACAAGCCAATGAACTAAAGTCTCTTGATAAGCAAAAGACAAAGTTCTTTGCCAATGTTTCTCATGAGTTAAGAACTCCCCTTACATTAGTTCTAGGTCCTTTAGAAAAAATTATCAGTCAAGATGAAGTAACACTGCCTACTTTAGTTGAGCAAAATGTAAATAGATCACTTCGTAGTGTTAAAACATTGCAATCTATGGTAAACGAAATTCTAGATCTTACTAAGCTAGAATCAAAAAAATTAGAATTAAGTTTTAAAGATATATTATTAGAACCCGTGCTAAGGGCTGCATTTTTTGCATTTGAACCCATTGCTGAGCAAAGGGATATTCATTTGGAGTTTAAATCTTTAATTCAACCTGATATTGTAGTTAGGGCAGATGAAGACAAGCTGCAAAAAGTTGTGAGAAACTTGGTAGCAAATGCTATTAAGTTTAGCAAATCAAACGCTCAGATTAAAATAGAACTTGGAAAAACCGAATCTGACCATTTTTATTTTAAGGTAATAGATCAAGGTATTGGAATATCTGCCGATGAACATAAGCGAATTTTTGAGAGATATTATCAATCAAAAGACGGAAAAGCACAAGGGGGCACCGGAATTGGCCTAGCATTTTGTAAAGAAATTGCACTTTTAATGCATGGCGACCTAGTTGTTGAAAGCCAAAAGGCCAAAGGGTCAAGCTTTATTTTTTCTTTTAAAGCTACTCAAATTAGCAAAGAGCAAGCGCGACTACAAAGTGAAAATGACAATCTTGATCATTCAGATTTAGTGTCATTAAGCAGTATTGTAATTCCAAAAGAACTTACAGTACTAGTGGTTGAAGATAATTTTGAATTGCGAAAATATATTGTCTCAATTCTTGATTCTCATTTTAAGATTATTGAGGCCAGCAATGGGGTAGAAGCTTTATCCGTTTTAGAGAAACGAAAAGTAGATTTAATAACATCAGATGTTATGATGCCTGAAATGGATGGCATGGAGCTACTCGGAAGAATAAAACAGCATGAAGAATGGAGAGCAATTCCGACCATTATGCTAACTGCTAAAAGCAATAAAGCTGATAAAATAGATGCCTTTAAAATTGGAATAGACGATTATATCACTAAGCCATTTTTAGCAAGAGAGTTAACCGCTAGAGTAGGTAATGTATTGCAAAATTTAAAAATTAGAAGGGCAGCCGTAAAGGAGCTTAAAGAACAAGACCATGTACAACAAAATCTTGTTGCACAAATTCAAAATTTTGTACTCAATAGATTAACCGAAGGTAAAATTACCGTGGCAGATGTTGCAATGGCTGTTGGCCAAAGCGAACGTTCATTACTTAGAAGTGTAAAAGCTGAGTGCGGTTTAACAGTTAATAATTTAATCAAAGAAATAAGGCTTACCCAAGCCAGAGATTTCTTTGAAGAACGAAGATTCGAGACTGTTCAAGAAATCATGTATGCCACAGGTTTTAAATCACATGCTCATTTTGCAAAAGATTTTCACAAAAGATTTGGTAAAAAACCAAACGAGTATTTTTTGTAAGTAATTGATATACAAGGTGTATTAGGTGGTTGGCGAAAATGGGTCGAGTATTGGCGAAAATCGGTTGGCCACCAAGCTCACCTTCGAGTCATCATTAAATACGCAAAAAATAATGACTCTTTTTAAATTTTTTCATTTTACTATGAGGCGAGCCGCTCACTTCATTATCGCGGTGCTTTTAGTTGGGCTATGTTTAAATGCCAATGCACAAAATGTTGGTGTAGGTACAACGAGTCCGCAAGAAAAATTACATGTAAACGGCCACGTGAGAACTGATGGTTCTGTAATATTTAAACCAACTTCAAAGTCGGCGGCAAACTCAATTAGTATTACCAATTCTGATGGTTTAGTGGTGGTAACAAATACCACCGGTAGCCAAAGCAACAGTATTTCAATGACAGGTAGCCCAAAACCTGGCCAAGTCATTTACATATTAAATGTAGATGATAACCCAGCAAGTTTTGGTGGGCATGCCATTGCTGCGGGCTACTACGCTCAATTGATTTGGTACAATGGCAGTTGGGAGATTCCTAATAGTACATCATCTACTTTCACTTTTGTGCAAGATACTGATGGCGATACTAAAGTACAAGTAGAAGAAAGTAATGATGAAGATAAGATTAGACTTGATATTGGCGGTACTGAGAGATTGGTAATAACCAACAAAGGATTAGTGCCCAACTACAACAACAATGTAGTTATTGGTTTAGCCGCGGGCAGCTCCAATACAAATGGCGATAGAAATGTTTGGATTGGCGAATATGCTGGTGAAGATAACACATCGGGAGATGGCAACACTTTTATAGGAGATAAAACCGGCTCCAACAACACAACTGGTAGTTGGAATACTGCTATTGGTATTAACGCGCTTTTTACCAATACTATTGGTACTCAAAATGTGGCCATGGGTAATAGAGCCTTGCATGCTAATACCGAGGGTAGTTACAATACCGGTGTAGGTAGGTATGCACTTAACAAAAACACCACGGGCGACGATAACACTGCATTTGGTCATGGTGCTTTAAACGACAACACCACTGGAGGTAATAATGCTGCATTGGGAGCAGGCGCTGGTTATAACAACGAAACAGGAACAGGAAACGTGTTTCTAGGCCACGATGCTGGTTATAATGAAACAGGTTCTAATAAACTCTATATAGATAACACATCAACAGCCTCGCCGCTTATATATGGTGAATTCAATAACAATACAGTTAGAATTAATGGAACGCTCGAAATTGGCTCTGAATACGAACTGCCAACGG
>JBMYOR010000136.1:0-6883 GCA_049599535.1 Bacteroidia bacterium
TTGTAGTTGCCCGCCTTAAACAAATCAACGGCTTGCTTGCCTGTATAGGCTACCTGAGCAGTGGCTCCTTTTTGGCATACTAGATTTTTAACTACAAACGCGGCTATTTCATTATCATCAATTACAAGAATATCTAAACCTTTGAGCACATCATCGGCTTCGTTCTCTTCGTTAAGATCTTTTACCGCAGTGTTTCCAAAAGGTATTTCAAAAAAGAAGGTTGACCCTTTGCCAATTTCACTTTCAACTTTAATAGAGCCGCCCATTAATTTGGTTAGTTTCTTACAAATGGTAAGGCCCAATCCTGTTCCGCCAAATTGTGTTTTAATCTGACCGTGCGCTTGGCTATAACTTTCAAATATTCTTTCTAAACTCTCATTATCGATTCCAATTCCGCTATCAACAACTTTAAAATTTAGGTAGGCTTTATCTTTAATAATCTCATTTAAACCTATGTTAAGCTCAATTGTACCCTCTTTAGTAAATTTAAAAGCGTTTGAAAGTAAATTAACTATGATTTGTGAAAGCCTATTTTTATCGCCTTCGAGCCAAACTGGTATTTCATCATCAGTATAAACCTTAAAATCAAGCCCTCTACTTTTGGCTTCTTTTAAAAACATGGTTCTAAGGTTTTCGATAAACGGCCTAATTTCAAAGTATGCATTATTGATCTCAAAATGGCCCGAATCAATTTTTGAACTATCTAAAAGATCGTTGATTAAGTTTTTAAGATTTTGGCTCGATTCGGTTAGCGATTTACCAATATACTGTTGCTCTTCATCTATATCTGATTCGCCCAAAAGCTCGGTTAAACCAATAATATTGTTAAGTGGCTTTCTTATATCATGGGCAATACTTGCCAAAAACTCTGACTGCGCATTTTTCGACTTTTCAATGTATTCAAGCCTTTCACTTAATCTATTTACAGCGTCAAAATCAACTTTTGTATGTGTTTCAACAGCAACCTGATATACAATATCAGAATCGCGCAATTTGCTTTCTCTAACAATTATATCAACTTCACTCTCAATATTTCTATACTGTTTGCAACGTGTTTGATGAGCTACTTTTTCGTTACCCTTATTTTCTATTTCGGTAGCACTGTATAAATCGAATAGGTTAATCTTAGCTCCAAGAATTACTTTTTTGTTTAAAATAGAATGATCTTGAAATGCGTGATTAAAAGACTCTGTTTCAAAATCACCATTACCCACTTTTCGAGCTACAATTGTGGGCGAATAATTAAACTCAAAAAGTCTGTCATTTAGAATTTGCTTTCTGCGCAATTCTCTTATTTCAATAAGTTTATGAAGCTTTTTTTCAATTATTCTAATAAAATCATCATTAAACTCATAATAATGTAGCTCTTCGATAAATGACGATATGTTACTTAATACATTATCGCATTTAAAAATACAGAGAATTGTGGCCGATTTGTAATAAGCCTGAGCTCCGCTAAGCTCTTTGGCCGTAGGTTGCTCTAAAACCACTAAAGAGTACCAAACTTTTTGATTGTTGCTAATGGCATCGTTTACATCAGAAACAATTTCTTTTTTAGTAAATGGCGGATGATCTACCTTTTCAAAAATCTCTTTACAGGCTTTGCTCCTAGTAACTAGTAATATTCTTCGCAATAATAAAACCTTTAAATGCTTGCAATTAAGTCAATCTAACTTAAATCTTCTGTAAAAACACTATTTTTTTAGACGAAAAGAATTCTCTATTAAAATCCTTATCAAGGTGAATTATTTTGTTGCAATCAAACTGATGATTAATTTCATCATTAATGGTATTAAAATCAAAATCAACACCGCGTAAATAAATAATCCCTTTTGCCTGTTTCAGATACGCACCTTGCTTAACTAGTTTATGTACCCATCCCGTAAACTTATCGAGGCTTGTTACTGCCCTGCTCAAAATAAAATCAAAATTACCTTTTAGCTCTTCGGCCCTTATGTGTTTAGCTGTAACATTATCTAAATCTAGAGCCTGTGCAAACTCATTTACTGCATCTATTTTTTTTCGCTTGGCATCAATTAAAGTAAAGCTAGCATCGCTAAAATAAATAGCTAAAGGCAAACCCGGAAAACCACCACCGGTGCCAACATCAAGTACCTTGGCTCCGCTCAACTCAAAATATTTGGCAATAGTAAGCGAGTGTAAAAAATGACGCTCAACTAGGTTTTCGGCATCTTTTCTGCTAATTAGATTTACAAATTGATTCTTTTCTAAAAAAACATCACCAAATATTTCAAATTGATTAATCTGCTTTTCATTTAAATCAAAATATTTTGTGAGAAGATCTACATTCATTTACCAATTATTTTTTTGCGGGTGTAAGGCGGCTACAAGGCCAAATATTGGATATAGCACTATTTGATATAGTAAATCTAACAATGGAAATAAATACCAAAGATTAAACAAACCATGCTTATGATTAGCAACAATTGCTATAACCCAGTAGGCCAAAATTGGCATTGCACTTAGGCATAGCGTAAGCACATTGTATTGGCCCATAAATAAATATATTGCCAAGCTGATAAAATATAGCACCTTAATTAACCAAACCGAACCGAGTAGTGCTTTAAACTTAAAATTGTAATGCTTGCCTGCCGATAAATGACGCCTTTTTTGTTTACCCCATGATCCCAATGCTTTTTTGGGTTCGGTAATTACATGGGCATCTTTATGCATTACTACTTTGGTGTTTTTGCTATTGGCAATTTCTTGAATCAATAAATCATCGTCGCCAAATGGTATATGTAAATTGCTAGCAAAACCTTTATTGGCCAAAAACACATTTTTTCTGTAGGCAAGGTTTCTGCCAACCCCCATATATGGAGCACCAAAAAGTGCAAAACTAAAATATTGCCAAGCCACCCAAAAACCTTCAAAGCGTACAAAAGGGTTTAAAACATTTTTACTTGTACTGTAAGGCGAATACCCTAAAACTACATCAGTATTATCATCAAATGATTGTGCCATATAAGCCAACCAGTTTTTTGAAGTTGGCAGGCAATCGGCATCGGTTAATAGCACAATATCGTATTGCGCTTTTTTAATACCAAGAGTAAGTGCCAACTTTTTGCCCGGCTTATGATTTACATTATCATCAAGCGTAAGTAGTTTTAAGTTTTTATGTTTAGGCAATAAATCATGCATCCACTCATGGGTACCATCCCACGATTGGTCATCAACAATAATGAGCTCAAAATTTTCATAATCTTGCTCAAGAACCGCCGGAACCAGTTTTTCGAGATTTACTTTCTCATTTTTGGCCACAATAATTACCGAAACACCTTGTTTTTTTTGTGCAGAAAGCTCTTGAGACTTAAAACTTGCTATTCTTCTAAAAAATAACAGTATATAAATTAAATGCAAGGCCACCACAGCAGCTATTACATAAAACCATTGGTCTATTTGATAATAAGGCAATTGATTGGGTTAATGAGAAAATGCAAAAATACATTGGCTCACCCCGCTTAGTTGGCCATATATTGTACACAATCATAAATTGCATTAACTATGGTTTTACTTTTGCCTAGCTTATAAAATGAATTTTAAACACTTAGCAACCGATAAAAAGAGTAAAGCACGCCTTGGTGTGCTTGAAACTGACCACGGCACAATAGAAACACCCGTTTTTATGACCGTGGGAACCCTAGGCAATGTAAAAGCTGTACATACAAGCCATTTGTACGATGAGGTAAAGGCTCCTATTATTTTAGGAAACACCTTGCACCTTTACTTAAAACCAGGCACCGAAGTACTTGAAAATGCCGGCGGACTTCATAAGTTTATGAGCTGGAATAAGCCGATTTTAAGTGATTCGGGTGGTTTTCAGGTTTATAGTTTATCAGAAATGAGAAATATAAAAGAAGAAGGTGTACAATTTAGATCACATATTGACGGATCGAAGCACTTTTTTAGCCCTGAATATGCCATTGATGTGCAAAGAAGCATAGGTGCCGATATAATAATGGCTTTTGACGAATGCACACCATACCCCTGTGACTACGAGTATGCCGAAAAAAGCATGCATTTAACGCATAGATGGCTTGATAGGTGTATTAATCATTTTGCGGATACAAAACCTAAGTACAATCATGAGCAAGCACTTTTTGGCATTGTGCAAGGCAGTGTTTACCCCGATTTAAGAAAAAAATCAGCTGAGTATATTGCCAATAGCAATTGCTTTGGTAATGGCATTGGTGGGCTTAGCGTGGGCGAACCCAACCAAAAAATGTACGAAATGGCTGAGCTAGTTTGCGATATTTTACCCACCGAAAAACCACGATATTTAATGGGGGTAGGTAAGCCTGAAGATTTGCTCGAAAACATTGAGCGTGGTGTTGATATGTTTGATTGTGTAATGCCCACCAGAAACGGTAGAAATGGTACCATTTTTACAGCTGAGGGCAGAATGAATTTAAAAAACGCCAAATGGAAAAACGATTTTTCGCCAATTAATAATGAACGATTAAGCTTTATTGACGACTTATATTCTAAAGCCTATTTAAGACACTTAATTACATCAGGAGAGATTTTGGGCGGAATGATTGCATCATTACAAAATCTAGTGTTTTACCAATGGCTTACAAACACAGCCAGAGCACATATAAAAGCTGGTACATTTTATGACTGGAAACAAGAGATAATGCCCAAAATAACCCGCAAACTCTAATCGCTTGTTTAAAAAGGTTGACTTTTACGTAATAAAGAAGATTTTAGTGGCCTATGTGTTCATTATTCTTCTCATATCGCTAGTGGCTGTAGTATTTGATGCTTCAGAAAAAATTGATAAATACATTAGAGCGGGGCTTTCTTTTGGAGAGCTAGCCAAGTTTTACTTTGCCAATTTTGTACCCTATCTCATAAATCTAGTTAGCCCACTTTTTATTTTTGTAGCTGCCCTTTGGATCACTTCTCGCCTGGCTTATAACTCTGAAATTGTAGCTCTGTTTGCATCAGGCGTTAGCTTTTGGCGACTATTGGTACCTTATATGATTGTAGCCACCTTGCTTACAACCGCCGATTTATACTTTAAAAGTTTTATAATGCCAGAGGCCAACAAAGGCCTTTTTGAGTTTGAAGCTCAGCATATTAGGCGTTCGTCATACAATCCTAATATTAACATTCATCGCAAGCTGAGCGATAAAGAGTTTTTCTCATTAGAACGCTACCATTATAATGACTCAATGGGCACACGGTTTTCGTTAGAACACTTTGATGGACTTGAGCTAACCGATAAAATAATGGCTACCTACCTTAGGTGGGACCACGAAAAAAGGCTGTGGTATGCGCATCATTACGTAAAAAGAACCTACAACGGTCGCCAGCAAACAGTTGAAAATGGAGATACCCTTTACGTTGAACTACCCATAAACCCAAAAGAATTTACCAAGCAGCATCAAAGTGTTACTACAATGAATACGCTTGATTTACTAGATTTTATTGATGAAGAAGCACAGCGCGGAAATCCAGATCTGAGGTTTTTTAAGGTTGAACTGCACCAACGTATAGGTGTGCCTTTTGCTTCATTTATTTTAATTATGATTGCTTATTCGCTTGCCAGCCGAAAAGTACGCGGTGGTTTTGGAATGCACTTAGCCCTTGGCCTACTTATAACTTTTAGCTACATTTTAATGATGCGTTTTACATTAACATTCGGACAGCAAAGCAATTTAAACCCAATGGCTGCAGTTTGGATCCCTAATGTGTTTTTTCTAGGGGTTGCGTTTTGGCTATTGGCCAGAGCTCCAAAATAAACCACTAGTCAATCCTATCTATTTTTATCCAGCTACAATTATCAAAAACTGTTTTAACACAACACTCGTAGCCACCGTTGTCAAGTAGCTTGGTAATTTTTACACTAGATTTATCGCCATCAGCATCTATTAACTCATATTCGGTATTGCTAAGCCAGTTTATGGTAAACGTTTTGATTTTTGCGCTTTTGTTATAAATTTCAACCTGCTGATTGCCTTCTCTTTTAATGGTCACATTGCCATATTTAAAAGTTCCTTTTCTTAAACTTTCACAATCGCCAGTGGCAGTGGTAGCATCTTTATATTCAATATTTGGACCTTCAAAAGCCCCCCTTTCGGTTCTCAATTCGTCTTGCACCTTAAAGGCCCAAATTGTACTTGCTACAACAAATACTGATACTGCCGGATATACATAGTAAAACCGATGAATAAACTTGAGTTTACTAACCGGAATTAAAGATAAAACCAGCGATACGATTGCTGATATTAAAAATGCAACGGCAATAAAAACACCAATTGTAAGATTTTGCTGCACCCAATTAAAAGTATCTTCATTGCGTTCAAAATCGCTGCTATTCGCAATTTCGATACTTAAGTACACCAAAAAAAGCATGGCTATTAACCACGCTACTCGTTTAAACCACAAAGCCGTTATTTTTATAAAATGTCAAAACCAATGTCTTTTCTATAGTATTTACCATCAAACCTGATGCCTTCAGCAATTTTATAAGATTTTTCAAGGGCTTCTTTTGCATTTGTATCAAATGAAGTAATTGCCAAAACACGACCTCCGTTGGTTTTTAATACTTCATTTTCTTTTTTGGTGCCTGCATGGTAAATCAAACTTTCGGTGTTAGTGGGTATGCCTTTAATACCTTTTCCTTTCTCATAAGATTCTGGATATCCGCCTGAAACTAAGATTACCGTTGTAGCCGATTCATCAATAAATTCAAGTTGCTTTTGCATATTAAGCTCACCCTTTGCGGCACCAATCAAATCGGGCAAAAGATCAGATTTAATACGCGGAAGTACGGCTTCGGTTTCAGGATCGCCCAAACGGCAATTGTACTCAATTACAAAAGGTTCGCCACCACAATTAATAAGTCCGAAATATA
>JBMYOR010000137.1:0-6789 GCA_049599535.1 Bacteroidia bacterium
TTATTTTTCTTTTTAAACACATTAGGATTCTGAGATACTAAGTTTTTTTCATACTCCTCTAAAGTATTCATTAATTGGTCAAACTCATTATCATCTAAATAGTAATAGTTTATGTAAGATGATTTGTAAGTATAAATTGTATTTGCAAAGTTTAGAGCCCATTTGGCTTCATTTTCTTGCCCAAAAAGCACCATTGGCAGTATTGTTAGTAGGATAAAAAGGTAGTTTTTCATATTTCTAATTTTAAAGCTGATAAACAAGGTTTAAACTGAAGGCAAAACCATTTAAATCCATAAGGTAATGGTAGTCATTTATTTCACGCCATTGATTATAATGACTATAGAATGCTTCATGGACTTTGGCAAATTCTGCTAACCTAAATTCTGTTGCAAACTCTAGCTGCACATGCCTAGAAATTGAAAAGCTATACCGTGGAGTAATCTCTAAATTAAGGGTATGCCTTTGCTCTTCATTTCGATAAGAGAACTTATTGCCTTCAAAGCACATGTAATTATAGCTAAAACTTAAGCCAGTAAACAATGTGGCTTTCTTCCATGATTTGAGTTTATGATTTCTGGATAATGTGAAGTCAAAATTTCGGAAATCATATAGATCACCAAAATATGAGCTATTTCTAAAAGAAGTGTGTCCAGAATTGATAGCATTCATCCTTAAACTCCAAAACCCCATATCGCCATATAATCGTATTTCAGGTCTAAGCCAAAACCACTCATACCGATTAATATAGAAGCCATCAGCTGATGTATTAAGCAGGTTGTTTTCTGCATTTACCTTACTTTGGGTATGTCCATTACTCAACCCAAAAGCCCATCTGGAATCTTTTGTTTCTTGAGCAAACCCTTTGAAAGAAAGCAAAATCAGCAGCACCAAATTTTTAATTTTCATAAACCTAAATTTTAAACCCAATGCCCAACTGTGGGGTCCAATAGCTGCCTAAGCTGTATTTAAAAACTGAATTGCGTTGGCCATAAGTGTCGTATGTACCAAAGTTTTGCATTTCGTAGCTCGTGTTAATTATTGAAATAATTACCGAAAAATCAAGGTAAAGCTTTTTGCCAATGCTTTGTTGATAGCTTGGTATTACACTTGTGCCCAATGTAAAAGCTGTGGTAGTGAAGTTATAGGTGTTTTCTTCAGTAACATTATCCCAAAAGTCAACCCGCTGAAAACTTGGTGTTAAATTTAAATCACCACCTAGGTATAAGCCGCTTTTTTCGGTTCCTAAAATTCGGGCACTTCTGGCAAAAAACAAAGTGGTTTGTGCGCTTATTTGCCTTACTGTATTACTACTTGATAGGTTATTAAAGTTATAATTATCGCTTACCCAAGTTACTTCATTTTGCCAACCGGTATTTCTGAGCCCAAACTCCGTGAGGACGCGGCCATTGTATTTTCTTAAGCTAGGCTGCATTACATAAAATCCGGTAGATGAATTGTAAATATTCCTGTAAAGGTCATTGTTTACGTCAATTGTATGTCGAGTACTGCTATTTTCATTATAAAAATGGCTAGATAAGTTTAGGGCCCAATATGACTCGTTATCTTGAGCAAGTGCCGGGAGCGAAACAACAATGGCGAGAAAAAATATTACTGATTTATTCATTTTAATAATTATTTATTGATTTGTGGTTTTAAGATTTATAACTAATTCCTAGTCTAAGCTGTGGATATAGTAATTCATAGGTTGTGAAACCAAGCTGAAAAGCCCTTTGTGTGTTTATGCTCCAGGAAGGAACCTCATTTCTGATATAATTATAACGTAAACGTAATAGTGGCATTTGGCAACCAATATGTGCAATAACTTTCTTAGATAAATTCACGTAATACTCAAACCCAGGGCTCAAAGTACTTCCTACATCAAACGTTTTTACAGGAAACCTTTCTGAAATCAAAGGCTTATTTCTTGTTCTAGTTATACCAAAGGTAGCTTGTAAGAAAAATGCTGGTAAATATTTCTTTTTAGTTTGCAGCTTATACGTGCTGTATCCTTCAATTGAATACCTAAATTCTGTATAGCCATCAAGTAAATTGGAATTATTCGGGTTTAAATTAGCCCCATTTCTATAATTAAAATTATTATAATTGTCTTTGTCAATATAAAATGTACTAATTCCAAATTGCCATGATGTTTGTTCGTTTCTCTGATATCCTATAAATGGTTTTATACTTGAAAAACTACTGGTTTTTAGTCTAAAGATGCTTGTGGTTGTATCACTTGTGTATTGAAAACCGCCTTTTGAACTAATTTCATTCCAAATATTAAATCCAAAACTCAATTTTTTGGGTAACTTTTCTTGTGCAAATAGGGTGAGCGAAAATCCCAAAATAAGTAGGGTTAAATAATGTTTTTTCATAATGCTAAAGATTTATTATTAATGATAGTTGAATAACATAAGTGTTGGAAAAATCAAACTTCCTAAATCTTTGATTTGAGTAATCTGTTAACACCCAATTTTCTCTAATATTTTCAGTGGCCAAGGCATTGCCCCAACCTAAAAAATTTATTGGGAACGACATTTCAAGAGCAAACTTATCTGAGAAGGAGTAATTTGCAGAAGGGGTTAAGTTTATCCCAACTTCATTTATTTCTAAATATGATGTTTCCTCGTAACTGGAGCCTTGAAAATGATCAATCTCTAGCGAGTTGGTAACATAATAGTTATAAAAAATATCAGCCCCCAGGTTAATATTGAGCTTATCTTTAAACTGTACTAAGTTTCTATTTACTCCAAGGTAAACGCCAAGATTCAAATTTATATAGACATCAGCTTGTCCGCTACTCTCAAGTTCTCCTGTAAAGTTGCCATTATTAGTGTATCCTAAATTTCGAATGCCACATTCAAAAGCCATTTTATTTTTTGAATATCTTAAAGATGGATTAAAAGTATAAAGGCTGTTGGTCCTGAAATAAGTGTGGTTAAAGAGTCCAAAGTGGCTTTGGAGCTCATTATGAACCTGTAGCCTAAAAGGTGCACCATGGTTTATTCCTGTATTAAACAATAGAGACCATTTAGCGCTTTGCCCATTTGAAACGTATGCGCTCAATAATAATAGTGGAAATATGATATTTTTCATATTTTTAAATTTTAAACCCAAAACTAATTTGAATTACTTGTGAGACTCTCCAGTCAAAACTGCTTTGGTTTAAATTCATAGCGATTTCATCACTAGTTAATCGGTGTACTACCTGTTGAGAGTTTAAGTAAAATGGTGATAAGCCGCCAACCAAGCTTATAAAAGCATTTTCTTTAAAGTTGTGATCCCATCTTAAAAGCAGTTTTAGGTCTCCACCAAAGTTTCTGCCTAGGTATTTAAATTCACCACTTTGAGAACCATTACTAACAGTTGAATAATTAAAAGTAGGCTCAACACCTGCGTATAGTTGGCCTTCCATAATGGTGGTAACTTTATAACTTTTGTTAAAGTAAATTGAACTAGAAAATAGATTTAGAGTTTGAGAATTCAACATGTTTTGGGTGTTGTCTAAAATCCATTCGCCCCGGCCCCCTAACAATATATTATTAAACCCTATCTCGTTAAATCCCCTTTTTGTATAAAACCGAATTCCAGGGTTTATAATGTAAGGGGCTGTAGTACCTGCATTTAGCTCAAGTATTTGTGGGTTGCTATCAGAGCCGTCGGCATATTTAAAATTTATACCAACTGATGCTAAACCATTATTTAAAATTAAAACGGCTTGTTTTTTTTCTTCTTGCGCAAAAGTTGCAGAAGCTATTAAAAGCGTAAAAAACAGGATAAGGTTAGGTCTTTTCATTGTTTAAAGTAGTTAAGGTTAATGCCAATATTAAGTTGGGGGTAGAAAGAAAGCGAGTAACCTTTTGCGGTGTAAGGTAAGGCGTTCGAGTAGTTGTTGAAATAAGAATAGATTTCCAAAAATTCAATCCTAGAATTAAGTGCTAATTCAAAGGTTAGGTCTTTACATTGGAAGCTAAGCCTTGGCGATACATTTATACCAATTTCTTGTTTTAGTATTTGATTGAATTCAAAGAATATTTGACGCGCCGAAGTGTCTTGCTCTAATTGGAATTGCATTGTATTTATGGCATAAAATGCATCAATGCCAATACATAACTTAAAACCATTTGCTTCTTTAATTTGGAACCCGTGGCCGTAAAAAAGTTCAAGATTGAATTGTGTTATTTCAAAATCAAAGAGTTCATCTTCGTCTCTATTTTTAATGCCATTTGGAAAATAGTCTTGTGAAACGTTAGCAGTATTAAAACTCAACCTTCTCAATCCAAATTGGCGGGAATGGTTGTTATTTGTTTTTCTAAAGCTCGGATTTAAGTAATAGTGACTAAAAGTGGAAAATGTGTAAAGCCATGATGGCGGTGGTAATAATCCAATATCTGATTCTAAGTTATAATCTAATTCAGTATAATAAATTCCACTCTGTAAAACCAAAGTTTTTTCTTGTCCAAAACTAACCGACCAGCTCAGGCAGCAAACAAAAAACATTAACCTAACTTTTACGCTCACCAATTCAATTTTCACTGCAACAAAACGAAATGCTTTAACACTTATTACACTTTAATCAAGCATTAACACAAACTGCCATTTCTGAGCCTTGTAGGCTACATTTGCTACAAGCAAAACAACCCAATTATGTTTCAAGAATTCGAGAAACAGTCTAAGGATAACTGGAAACAAAAGGCTGAAAAGGATCTTAAAGGCAAACCACTAAGCAAAATCAATTGGCGCACTTTTGAAGGCATTGAAACACAGCCTTATTACAGTGCTGAAGACCTTGCCAATAACTCCAATAAAGGGCTTTTGCCAGCGCAGGCGCCCTACTTGCGTTCGCAAAAAGAACTGAGCAATGGTTGGTTAATTAGAGAAGAGATCAGCCAACATAAAAACTTTAAAGCCACCAATAAAAAAGCGCATAATGCCATTGAGCAGGGCGCTCACAATTTGGTTTTTGCGGTAAAAGCACAAAATGATGGCTTTGATGGTATTCCGGTTAAGAATATTGAAGACCTTGCCAAATTGCTTGACGGAATTGATCCTGCGCAAACAGGAATAAGTTTTAAAACTGGCAATACGGGACCATATTATTTAAAAGCACTAAAAGAGTGGGCCAATAATGCAGGGCATGATGCAACACAAGTTTTTGGTAGCCTTGATTATGATCCCATCAGTAGTTTTATTGTTGAAGGAGAATCAACACAGCCGCTTGAGAACCGTTTTGCGCATTTGGCAGAAGTGATGACTTATACCAAAGCAAATTTCAAACATTATAAACCGCTAACCATTCATAGCCGCACCATTCACAATGCAGGTGCATCAATTGTGCAAGAGCTAGCCTACTCCCTGGCCATTGCCAATGAGTATTTGCACCAACTTGAAGAAAAAGGCATAAAGCTTGATGATATTTACAATCACATTCAAGTTGAATTGAGCGTGGGCGGAAGCTATTTTCAAGAAATTGCTAAAATCAGAGCTTTTCGTTGGTTGTGGGCTACTTTAACTGGGCAATACGCCCAAAAACCAGAAGCACAGACTTGTTATCTGGTAGCGCGTTCATCTGAGTGGAACAAGTCGGTTTACGATCCTTATGTAAACATGTTGCGCCTAACTACCGAAGCCATGAGCGCCACAATTGCTGGAGCAGACGAGATTCAATTAGATGGTTATGACAAAGGATTTCGCCCTACAAATGAGTTTAGCGAGCGCATCTCAAGAAACTTACATCATTTACTTACCGAAGAATCATATTTAGATAAAAACGTAGATCCGGCAGGCGGCTCCTATTACATAGAAAAACTCACTGAAGATTTGGCAACCCAAGCTTGGGAGCTCTTTAAAAATGTTGAAGAAAAAGGTGGCATTTTAGCCTTGGACAAAAGTGGTTGGCTACAAACAGATTTGCGCAAAAGCCGTAGAAGCAGAGAAGAGCGTTTGGCCGTGCGAAAAGAAAAGTTCTTGGGGGTAAATGAATTTCCAAACCCTAATGATAAAGCCATGGATTTGGTACAAGAAGATAAACCGAGAGTACCATTTGCCGATGAAGTGGAGCCAGAAGAAGACTGGCAAAAAATGACCCATATTCGCCAATATACAGATTGGTTGATTTTAGGTGAAACCGAAACTTGCCAGCCGGTAGAACACTATGTGGCCACCGAAGCTTTTGAGCAACTAAGAGCGGGGGCCGAAATAGCCAGACAAGAAGGGGACAAGCTACCGAGTTTCTTTTTAATGCCTTTGGGAAATAAAGCCATGCGCAGCGCAAGAGCCAATTTTGCCTTGAATTTTTACCAATGTGGTGGTTTTGAAGTAATCAATAATGCAGGTTTTGAGTCAGTTAATGAGGCGATTGAAGCTTTTGAAGCCAATCCTACTCAAGTAATTGTCATCTGTTCGTCAGACCAAGAATATTTAGATCTGATACCGCAAATAGGTAAAGCTTTGAAAAAAGCTGGCATTTTACCTAAGCTTGCTTTGGCCGGTCATCCGGGAGATAAAAAAGAAGACTACGAAGACATGGGCATTGAAGAGTTCATTTACATGGGCTGCAATGTTTACGACACGTTAAAAGCTTATCAATCATGAGAAAATCATTCGAAAACATAGAACTAGCCCAGCCCACTGAAACAAGGACAGCGGCGAGTTTGGCTTCAAATACTTGGGAAGCTCCCGAAGGAATTGAAGTTAAGAACTTCTACTCAATTGAAGATTCAGAAAATTCGTTGTCAATGAGAAAAATGTCATCATGAGAGCACCTTCCATATTGAAGGAAAACTTGAA
>JBMYOR010000138.1:0-6791 GCA_049599535.1 Bacteroidia bacterium
ACTAGCCGTAATACCTTGGTACAATTATGGCCAAGGCCTTAGAATTGAATTGTAGTTATTCCTCATTAAAAGTGGCCTTAAATTCTGAAAATCTATACTCTTCAAAAGGCTCATTTTTATAATAGAAAACAATACTCAAAGGCACAAAATTATCTTCTAAGAATAGAATCTTTGCTCTATCGGCATAATACTGATGCGTTTTTACTAAATCGCCCTTTTTAAATTGATGATGATAAGCCAAATTATTATTGCTTTCAGAAAGCAAATAAGGGTTTACACACAAACTATCGGCAAGCTGAATTAGGCTTATGTCAGATTTAAGTTTTTTAGTTTCAAGTGGATTTTCAATAGGTTGAAGATCTACTTCAACTTGGTGCTTTTCTTGATAGTAATTGATTTCATATTGCGCCTTATGACCAGCACAGGCATTTATAAAACTTAAAATAAGCTTGCCAAAATACGTTTGATTTACATGGCTTATGGGGTGGTGCTGATCTCTCAACAACAGGGCGTTGTATGGGCTAAAATCTGAAGAAATATAAGGAAAAAAATCAAGCTTAATGTGCGCATCTTGCTGTTTACCAATAGGAAAGTAAACCAAAATATCGGCCCTGGGTTCAATAGTTCTAATTTCGGTTTGGCCGTTAAGCACATCGTTTTTTACTTTAGATTTTCCGTATTTCCATTTGCCATCAATCAGTTCGTTTTTCGACAACACAAATTCACAATAGCGTAGTTTAGCCAAGTTGCTTTCAATTTTTTCTTTTATGGCTGCCAACTCTACGTTCTGTTTAGTGGCCAAGCAAGGTAAAACTGCTACCAATCCTACGATTAAAAAAAATAGCCTTGTTCGTCTATTCACTTATTTCTTACTTCTTTCTTTTATGGCTTTAAAAGTATTAAAATATCGTGGATGATTGGTATTAAGCAATCGGTCCCAAAAATTAAAATACAAGCCGTAATTGCAATTAAAATGGCGGTGGTGCATATGGTGGTGGGTCGATGAATTTAACCACCTAAATAAAGAATATTTGTAAAACCATTTGGGAAAAAACTCATGACCCGAATGGCCAATTACATTCATACTTAATTGAAAAAAATTGACAATGAAAAGCGCCAATGGGTGCAAAGGCACTACAAAAACGGCTATGAGTACAAACCCCGCTTCTAAAATGGTTTCTAATGGGTGAAAAGAAAAAGCGGCCAATGGGCTAGGGTCTAAACTTTTATGATGCACATGATGTACCCTTTTTAACACCGGTTTTAGGTGCATAAATCTATGAATCCAATAAAACCAGGTATCGTGCCAAAAAATAATAAGCACAAAAGAGAAAAAAAGATACGGCCAACCTTTGTGTTCAATAGATAAATAGATTTGCGTGTAACCATTGTATTTAAGGGCGGCAATAGCTAAATAAACAAAACTTAACACTACACTACTAAGAATAGACCATTTTAATTCATGCTTAATTTGTACTCTTCGCCACGGTTTTTGCCAAATTTTAAGATGACCATACTTTCTTTTACCCCATGTAATTAAAACGACAAAAGCCACTCCTGAAAACAGAAAATATCTAATATTTTGAATGGTAAAACCGCGCAGAAAAACTGTGAAATAATCAAACAAATCATTCAATTCTATAATTATATTCTCCATAATATCAGAAGTTAACTTTTGCGTAATCACTTTTTACTAAGGCAATGTTTTTGTGTAACTTACCAAGCCTTTTGTTATAGTTACGTCCTTATCGCAGCTGCCAGTACCATAGTCTACTTCAAAAGTTAGGTTGCCTTCTTTTGCAGTTACCAAACCCATAGTAGGGTAATAAATGGCCGATTGCCAGCAGGTAGTTTTATACAATAGAGCTTCATCAATTATCATTTCAAAAGATTTAGCGTCTCGGCCTGTAGCATTGTCAGATCCACTTGCACTGCCTAGTACTTCATATTCATCATCGGTATTGTCTAAATTACCTGCACCTGATGTCCAGGTCCATGTTCTTTCCAAATCAAATTCAATGGCGTATCCATTATCAAATGCCAAGCTAGCCTTGTCAATTTGCACTGAGAACGTAAAATTAGAATCGGCATTTTTGCCCAATGGCGCAAAAGTGTACGTACCGTTAATTAGGGTTGTGTCTACCTTAAAATCGGTAAATATCAACTTTCGGTATTTTGTAGGATTCCTAAAATTACCGCCATATACAAACTCAAGGAGGCCGCTTCTTACCCTACCATCTTCGCCAGCACAACCCGTGGTGCCAAAATCTAAACTCACAGTTTGAGTGCTACTATCGTGACTTATAGTGGCGCAATCTATTTCAGGTCTTAGTGGCCTACTTTTAATGGCTTCTAATGCATCCTCAGTGGTCTCAATTTCGCCTCTAAGGGCGGCATTACCACCTTCAAATCGGTCAATAGATTCCAATCTATCAATAATTTCTTCTTTGGTTTCTGGATCGCATGAAAATAAAAGTCCTGTAAAAAGTAAGCCTAAGATTAAGATGTTCTTTTTCATTTTTCTTGGTGTTTTAATTATGATTCAAATGAAAGGCCATAAAATGAAGCAGCTAAAACATTTCAACTTATGCACACGTATTTTAAACCAATGGCCGCCCTACCCAAAAGAATACCCATTGGTTGAAAAAATTGAGGGATTGATTGATGATTTATTATTCTTTATTGAAACTAGCCCCTATAACTAAAAGCTTTAGATACCTTGCTTGCCTCAATGAAATTCTTTTTAAAACACCTTAGGATAATAGCACATGTTGCGTTTTGGCTGGGTTATTTCTTTGTAATAATCTACACATTTAGCGCTATTTTTAATTTTGATGCTGTGCTTGGGCGTACTGCCATTGTGGGCTGCCTGCATATTATCTTAGTATATACCCATTTATATTACCTCATACCTAAATTTCTTAAAAAGAAGAAAATAGTTGCCTATATATTAAGTCTTATTGGCTTAGTACTAATTAGTATACCTTTAAAAATATTTGTGCTACTTACCATTTTTGGGCACTTTTTTGAACAATTTAAGGTACAACCCGATTTTCCGATTGTACTTAATGGCCTAATAGGATCAGGTGTGCTTTTGGTAATAACCACCGGCTTGTGGTATGCCGAACAAGGTATAATTAACCTTAGAGCACAAGAAGAACTTACGCGCGTAAAACTTGAAGGCGAATTGCAAATGCTGCGTAGTCAAATTAATCCTCACTTTTTATTTAATGTACTAAATAACATTTACAGCTTATCATATACCGGATCAGACAAGGCGCCCGCAAGCATTCTAAAACTATCAGAAATGCTACGCTACATGCTCTATGATAGCAAAAACAAGATGGTAAACCTTTCAAACGAAATTGATTACCTCAATAATTATATAGAGTTGCAAAAAATTAAATCGGGCGACACGCTCAATATTGCTTTTTCGGTTGAAGGGCTTGAAAAAGACCAATTGATTCCGCCGCTTTTGCTCATTCCTTTTTTTGAAAACGCCATAAAACACGGTGAGCTAGACCGTAGAAAAAACGGTTTCTTCAAAGCCAAACTAGTACTTAGCCAAAATCGGCTCACTTTTTCTTGCGCCAACTTAATAAAACAATCTACCTCATCGCTAAACGAACCCGGCGGTATTGGAATTAATAATGTAAAATCACGATTAAAATTGATTTACCCTAACCAGCACCAATTAACCATTCATAACCTAGAAAACAACTATACGGTAGAATTAAAAATAACATTGAATGCAAAACCAACCGCTTAATTGCCTGATTATTGACGACGAAGCACCCGCTCGGCACTTGCTTAAACTATATGTTTCTAAAATACCCAACCTGCACCTTGGTGCGGTTTGCGAATCGGCCGTAGAAGCGCTACCCTTAATTGCCAACCAAAGCTTTAATCTGGCTTTTATTGACATACAAATGCCAGACCTTACCGGTATAGATTTTATGGCAATAGCAAAAGACAAAATTGATGCGGTTATTTTTACAACGGCCTATAAGGAGTATGCCATTAAAGGCTACGAATTAGGTATAATAGATTATTTATTGAAACCTTTTTCGTTTGAGCGGTTTGTTTTGGCTGTAGAAAAAGGCCGCGAGCTACACCAATTAAAAAACAGCCAAACAAGGGCCCCAATTAGCCCAATAGAACCCGATAGCAATCAAACCTTTTTTGTAAAATCAGGTCAGAAACTAATAAAAGTTGATAAAAGTAGTATTGCCTTTATTGAGGGAATGAAAGAATACCTTGCCATACACACCCTTGCCGACCAAAGAATTTTAACCTACTACAGAATGAAAAACATGGAAGAAGTACTTACCAAATCGGCGTTTGTTCGTATTCACAAGTCGTTTATTGTAAATAAAAACCATGTGGATGAAATTGACGGGAATCAATTAAAAATAATAAACAAATGGCTGCCGGTAGGTGGTAATTACAAAACGGTACTCAAAGATTTTGACAACCTAATTATTTAATAGCGGTATCTACTTTAATACCACAAATTAATTCTCGCTGAGAAATGCCTTATCTAGAGTGCACTAGTTCCCAAACATCAATATTTAAATCAAACCATGCCTATCGCTTCTTATTTTTCTTTTTCATGTTTTGGATCTTATCTCCGCGGCGTATCGTTTTTTTTTGTAGCGCTCTTTTAGCTTGGTAGAATAGCTTTTACGCTCCACTTTTTCTCTGCTATTTTTTGCTGATTTTTCGTGGTGAGAAGGCCCCACATCACTCGGCGGCTTGGTGCTATAATGCTCATCAGGATCAATTGGCTTATCTTTTTATTCAGGAGTTAGTTGACTCGATTGCGCTATTTCGTTAGTCCATTCGCTTTGTGGTATTTGGTAGGACATTAAGTTTTCAATAGCTGCCTTTTGGTCCAACTCTTTCTCGCTATATAAAAGAATAGACCTTCCGTGCTCATTTGCCCTGCCCGTACGCTCAATACGGTGTATGTAGTTTTCGGGATAAAAAGGCGTATCGAAACTTATTACAGTACTATTTTTTTCTATATCAATACCGCGAGCAATAACATCGGTTGCTATTAGTATTCTACTTGTGCCATCTTCAAACTTTTCAATAGAATTTACTCGGTGGTTTTGTTCTTTGCTTGAGTGTATTACCGAAATATCTTCCCCATGACGGCACGAGCAACTAACCCGCTGGCGCTACTCTTGTAGCCCGTGCCAACACAATGCAAGTAAAGCAACACAAGCCATTACTCCCATTTGCCGCTCAGCTATTGCCGATGTGCCTAATATGCTCAAAAGCACACAACAGATAAACTAAGAAGCATAAGCCATGCGGTTTTTGATTTCACGGATCAGGGCATCCTTAGCAAATGAAAACGAAGTTGACCCAGATTCCACTACTTGGTTTTGGGGTGCCTACACAATGCAAAGTAACTGTGTTGATTTAAACGCATTTCTTAAATTGCAGGCATGAGTAGAAAATACAAAATGAATGAACCCATACCGGCGCGACTGCCAATAAAAGCCATTACACCTGATGGTCCGAGCATAATGAAATTTTGAGAAGACAGTATGAAGAAGGAGCGTAATTTAAACTCGGCACAGCCGGGCGATAAGGAAGGTCTTCAACCCGATACTTCCACCCCAAGACCAATTGATGACGGATGGAGTTTAGAAACCGGATATGAAGTTACCGATGAAAAAGTTGTAACACCAGATACCCTTCAAACAGAATGAAATATTTATTGCTTTTAGTTTTCATGATGGTTTCTGGAAATGAACTTTGTGGCCAAAGTTTACTTCAAGTTTGTGGCATCCTTAAAATTGACTACGACTCGTTAGGTGCATCAATAAAAACAGGCCACCGTGGATTTAGATATCCAATTTCAGGAAGTAAATATCTTCTCGTTGAATACGAAGAAAATTTGAATGATGTATTCTATGCTGTTGAGCAAATTCATGTAAATGACACTTTTCTTTATCACGGTCGTTCAGTAACATACTATGGTAATAATCTAGTACAATTTGGGCAAGACAAAAACGGAAAACCTCATGGAACTACAAAGTACTTTAGAAACGATACCCTTGAAAAAGTAGAGCATTATCGCAACGGTCTACTTCATGGCAAAAAAACTCTACATTACAAAACGGGTGAAGTGCACCATGTGGGCAAGTATAGAAATCATAAGCCTACAGGTGTGTTTAAGGAGTTTTATAAAAACGGTGAGCTAAAGGAAAAAGGCAAGTACACAAACAACAAGCGCATAGACTCAAGCTGTATTGGAGACACCACAATTTCTTATATGAAAGGATTTGGAAAGATAGTATCAATAAGAAGTATGCCTTGTATTCAATTTTACAAAAAGGGTGTTTGGAAATATTATAACAAAGAAGGAAGGTTGATTGAAAAGCGTAGGCATCCCAAAAGCGCTTATAAACATTTACCTGTGTATGAAGAATAAGTCCCTACCTGGCTCCCACTTGGCGCTCGGCTGTTGCCGAGTTTGCCTGATATGCTCAAAAGCACACAGCAGATAAGCTAAAAAGCATAAGACTTACGGTTTTGATCCACTTGGCGCTCGACTATTGCTGATGTACCTAATACGCTCATAAGCACACAGCAGATAAGCTAAGAAGCATAAGCCTTGCGGTTTTTGATTTCACGGATCAGGGTATCCTTAGCCAATGAAAACGAAGTTGACCCAGATTCTACTACTTGGTTTTAGGATGCCAACACAATGCAAAGTAACTATGTTGATTTAAACGTATTTCTTAAATTGCAGGCATGAGTAGAAAATACAAAAT
>JBMYOR010000139.1:0-6707 GCA_049599535.1 Bacteroidia bacterium
TTTTTAGAAAAATTAAAAAATAATGACGGTACAATTAATAACTACTTGATTTATTTAAAAACTAAGACTGGAGAAAAAATACCTTTTGAAACTAACAGCCACTTTATTTTAAAAAATAATAATATAATAGGCATTGAAGGAATAATCAGAAATATAACCCAACAACAGCAAGATAAAGAAAAGATTGAAGCATACGCCCGTCAACTTGAAGAAGCCAATAAAACTAAAGATCGGTTTTTCAATATAATTGCCCATGATTTAAAAAACCCAATAAACTCTATTCTTGGGCTTTCAGATATGCTTGTGCAAGGCTTAGATCAAATGAGCCAACAACAAATGCATAAGGTAATTACTTACTTAAACTCAGCTGGTAAAAATACATTTAAACTGCTCGAAAACCTGCTAGATTGGTCACGTGCGCAAACCGGCACATTAAAATTTTTACCCAAAAAATGTAACGCTCACCAACTCATAACTGATGCTATTGCCAATGTTGAATCAAACGCAATTGAGAAAAATATTACCATTATAACCAACCTAGTTCAAATTGAAATAAATGCAGACGCCAATATGCTTACTGCTGCGCTGAGAAACTTACTGAGCAATGCTATTAAGTTTACCCATAATGGCGGTCACATTACAGTTACATTGTCAAAGCAAAATAGCTTTATAAAATTTGAAGTAATTGACAATGGTATTGGTATGAGTAAGGAAACTGTTTCACAGATTTTTGAATTAGACAAAGTGGTTTCAACCAATGGTACAAACAATGAAAAAGGCACGGGCTTAGGAATATTGTTGTGTAAAGAATTTGTTGAGAAACATGGCGGCAAAATATTGGCCAAAAGTGAAGTAGGTAAAGGCACAACTTTTACAATTTTGATTCCAACTGATAACTAAACGCACCAAGCATACATATTTATAGCTGCTAAAAACCTGATTACATTGTTTATTTATTACATTATAAATTAATGCCATTGATATACGCAGGGTGCTGTAATTGAACTCCAAAAAAGCTTCATTTCTCAATTTACCGTTATTTGCAAATTCAAAAAGCAAACACACCATGAAAAACGTCGCTTTATTTATTGCAGCCATTCTCGTTTTTACTGCTTGTAGCAACTCAAATCCATCTGCTGAAAATAATAGTTCAGAAGAAACTACAACAAGCAAAACATCTGAGACCAAACCACGAGAACCCATTGGCACCGAGGATATTGATGTAATAACAAACGAGTTTAAAGAGTATAAAGAAGATAGCAACTTTACTGATGAAGAAACCATACGTGCCATATTTGACGAAGTGCTTTTAAATGGCAAGGCGTACTCATTATTAAGGCATTTGACCAAAGAAATTGGCCCACGGCTAAGCGGAAGCAAACAAGCGCAAGATGCAGTTGATTTTACACATATGGTAATGGATACTATGGGTATTGAACGCGTTTGGAAACAACCTGTAATGGTTCCACATTGGGTACGTGGCGATAAAGAAATTGGAAGAGTTAGCTCAAAAACCAAGGGCGAGTTTGACCTGGCCGTTTGTGCACTTGGCGGTTCAATAGCAACACCACCAAACGGCTTAAGTGCAGAGCTTATTCAAGTAAATAATTTTAAAGAGCTTGAAAAGCTTGGTAGAGATAAAATTGAAGGCAAAATCGTTTTTTTTAATCGAAGAATGGATCCCCGTTTTATTAATACTTTTTATGCTTACGGCAGTTGTGTAGATCAGCGTTGGGGCGGTGCTATGGAAGCTGCAAAATATGGCGCTGATGGAGTTTTAGTACGTTCTATGACACTTTCAATAGATAACCATCCGCATACAGGCAGCATGGGTTATAATGATGATGTAGAGAAAATACCTGCAATGTCAGTAAGTACCAAGGGAGCTATTGAGCTGGCCGAATTGCTTAAAACCGAACCTAATGCTGAATTTTTTATGCAGCAAAATTGTCAAACATTAGATGATGCATTATCATATAACGTTGTGGGCGAGATTAAGGGCAGCGAATACCCTGACGAGATTATTGTAATAGGCGGTCACTTAGATTCATGGGATCTTGGTGAAGGTGCTCATGATGACGGCGCAGGAGCTGTGCAGTCGCTAGAGGTTTTAAGAATTATGAATAAAATGGGAATTCGTCCTAAAAGAACAATTAGGGCCGTAATGTTTATGAATGAAGAAAACGGTTTAAGAGGGGGAAAAAAATACGCCGAGCTTGCCAAACTAAATGGAGAAAATCATATTGCTGCTATAGAAACGGACAGAGGTGGCTTTGCTCCAAGATATTTTGCTGTAGAAAGCAATAACGATACGCTTTTAGATCAGCAACTTTCAAAAATGCAAAGTTGGATTCCTACCTTAAAAGAATATGGCATTTATGATATTAAACAAGGTGGAAGCGGTGCAGATATAAGCCCATTAAAACCTACGGGAACGGTGCTAATTGGTTTAGTACCTGAAAGCCAAAGGTATTTCGATTACCACCACGCCGAAACTGATGTATTTGAAGCCGTTAACGAACGTGAGTTACATATGAGTGCCGCAGCTATAACTGCCTTGGTGTACTTAATTTCAGAGCACGGCATTTAATGTACAATACTGAAAAAAGCCACCTCTTTTGGTGGCTTTTTTACAAACAATCGAAAACTAAAACTAAACAAATTCTTTATTCAAATTATTGAAAATCGTATTTAAGGGTAATGGTATTGTTAAAGTTGTAAACCCTACCTTCAGGAGTTTCCATTTCAACTACACAGATGTAGGTTCCTTCTGGTACAATCTCGCCTTTGTAGCTGCCATCCCATGCTATATTTTCGCCTTGGCTATTAAATACACGTTGTCCCCATGAGTTAAATATTTGTATATCAACTCGCTCCATTCCGTGGCCTTTAATAGTTAGCTGATCGTTGATATTATCATAATTTGGAGAAAAAGCTGTAGGTATATAAATGCTTGGCTCAAACTCAAATCGGTAGTTGGTGCTAATACTCTCTTGTAATCCATTGTTGTGTACCGCAGTTACTTTATACTCTGCAACTAGCGTACGGTTGTTATTAAAATCTCTATCAATATAATGTGGCAAGTGGGTTTCGGCTACGGCAATCCAAATACCATCATCTTCTTTTCTTTCAATTTTGTAATGGTCAAGATTCTCGCCCCATGCTGCAAATGGTTTCCATTGCAAGGTCGGAAAACTATCTGTTTGGTAAATTCCATTTAATGATATAGCACTTGCTGTTTCGCTTAGGGCTGATGCTGATCCACATTGATCTATGGCTTTTACTGCATAATTGGCAAATTGAGAATCTAATAGGTAATTGTTTATGGTAAACTGGGTGTCACTTACTGTGGTAAATAATGTGTTTTCTTCGGCTACGGTATAAATCTCGTAGTGGTCTACATTTTTAACACCTTTCCAACTTAATTCAAAATCTTGATCGTTGAGTTTAGCATCTAAAATATCAAGTTTAAGGTTTTGATTAAAAGGAGCGTTTAATTTAAAAGTAGCTATTTTTTCGGTTGAACATCCGGCTTGGGTATTGCTTACAACCAACCTTACTTCATGTACCCCTGGCTCTGCAATTACTTCAATATCGTTAAAATCTAATGTATCGTAGTTATTAAGCACTAAGCTGTAATTGTCATATAGGCCCTGTGTTGCATTGTTTACTTCTAATACTTGTGGTATACAAGTACCTTCTAATTCAAAGCTAAAATCGGCTTGTGGTGTATCAAATACAGTTAATTTTTGATCGAGTACTAAGGTATCGGCACAGGCTCTTTTGCTGTTGGCCGCTATTACGGTTACGGTATACTCGCCTGCTTTGTTGTACTGGTGTTTTACGGCGCGGTTAATGGTGTCAATGGCGCCGTCTCCCCAAATTACTTTTCTAAAATTATTGCCGCTGTGATTTTCAGCTAATTTAATTTCATCGCCGCTGCAAATGGCATCTTCTTCAAGGTAGGCTATAGCTTTTACCTCTGCTCCTATTTCAATTGCATTTACATTTTCAACGGCATCGTAACATCCATATTCGTTTTTTACACTAAACCCTAAATCAAAGTTTTGAGCTTGGTTTACTTTAAAACTATAAGTGCCATTGTTACTTACTTTTTTACCATCTAGCATCCACTCGTAGGTGGCTTTTGAATATTGCTCTTTATTTTTAAGCTCAACAGTTGCTGGGGCACATTGGCTGCTTAACTCAACTACCGGATTGGCTTCTACTCTTTGTATGGTTACTATCTCTGACTCTTCGGCCACGCAACCATTATAATAAGTGGTTAGTGATACTACATAATCGCCATTATCTGAGGTAAACTTATGGGTAGGATTATTATTACCGCTTACAATAGTTTCTACTAAATTCCAGGTTATGCTATCGGGCTCTAGTGTTGATGGTAGTCTTTTTAGACTTATTTCATCACAGTTTTGTTCAATATCAAATTTGGGTAATACTATGTTTTCTACTTGCAAACCTGAGGCGGTAAAGTTGCGTACGCCTTCAGTACATGAATCGGTATAAATAACTACATATGGATTGTAATTACCTGCACTTACGTAATTATGTTTTAAAGTGGATACATCAGATTTTACAACTTCAAAAATGCCATCGCCGTTAAAATCCCATGAATATGATGCGGTTGCAAATGATCCTGCGTCAAACTGAACTGAATCGTTGGTGCAGGCTCTATCATCTACATAAAGGGTTCTTTTTAATTGTGAACAGCCTTTCTTTAATTCAGATTGTGCTTGTGCTCCAAAAGAAGCTCCTAAAACCCAAATTAGAATCGGAAGGAGTTTTAAAGCTTTCATGATTGTTTGTTTTAGTTCGTTTATCGTATCGTTTGCGTAGACGAATATCCTATATATATCGACAAACTGTATTTATTCATCGGTAAACATATTCCGCTTTCGACCAATTTAAATACTCACCCCCACACCAACCACTAAAACAGCTTTAATCGACCAAAAACAACATCTTATCTATTTAATCATGTTATTCACCTATAAAAACCCACCACTAAGCAGAACAAACTAGCCCTTATGCATTAATTTATTCTCAAAATCGGTCGTTACGAGCCCCAATGAGCTAAATTTGTAAATCTGTAATTATAAAAAAGGAATGAGCGACTTTATAGCCAAGGTGTTTGTAGTTGAGGATGATATTTTCTATTCAAAACTGATTAAGAATGCACTTGAGAAACAAGATAATTATGATATTACAGTTTTTGAAAACGGAACTGACGCCATTGAAAACTTATACCAAAACCCTGATGTAATTACCATAGACCACAACTTGCCAGATATGTCGGGTATTGAGTTGCTCGAAAAGGTAAAACTAACCAATAACACCATTGTGCCCATTTATATGTCTGGGCAAGATGAAATTCAGGTAGTGGTACAGGCTTATAAAAAAGGTGCGCGAGACTATATAATGAAGGAAGAAAATGCGGTTTTACTTCTTCAAAAATCGCTTGAAAATATAGTTGAGCACATTAAGTTAAAAAATGAAGTTGAAGAATTAAGAAACCAAGCCATTGATAGGCGTAAGTACTCATCAATTATTGGCGAGAGCTCTTCATTACAAAAAGTAATAAGGCTGGTTGAAAAAGTTGCCAATACCAATATGACCATAATGATAACTGGCGAAAGTGGTACTGGTAAGGAAGTAATTGCCAATTCACTTCATTTTAACTCAAACCGAAAAAGGAAATCATTTGTACCAGTTAATATGGGTGCTATACCGGTAGACCTTGTAGAAAGTGAATTGTTTGGTCATGAGCGTGGTGCTTTTACAGGTGCATCGTCAAAAAGAATTGGAAAGTTTGAAGAAGCTAATGGCGGTACAATTTTTCTTGACGAGATTGGCGAAATGGATTTATCATTACAAGCCAAGCTTTTGCGGGTTCTGCAAGAAAAAAGTATACAGCGCGTTGGGGGAAGCAAAACCATTAAACTTGATATTAGAATTATTGCGGCCACCAACAGAAACTTGGCTGAGTATGTAAAAGAAGGAAAATTTAGAGAAGACCTTTACTACAGACTACAAGGCTTTTTAATAAAAATGCCTCCACTGCGCGATAGAGAAAACGATATAATAATTTTAGCCAATTATTTTAAATCAGAATACGCTAAGAACAATCGATTAACCGAACTAAGCCTAACAGGAGAAGCTGCTAGTATGCTTATGAAGCATAACTGGCCTGGCAATGTACGAGAGTTAAAATCTGTAATTGAAAGAGCCATTATAATTTCTGACAATGATAGCATAGATGCCGATGATTTAATTTTTTCAGAATTGATATAAGATAATCCAATTAAAAAAAGAAAAGCCCGATTTCTCAATGAAATCGGGCTTTTCTTTTATTGACCTAGTAATAAATTATTGCTTTACAATTCTAAATGATTTTGTAACACTATTAGCAACTACCCTAACAAAGTAAACACCTGGTTTGTAATCATTTAATTGGCTAATTACATACCCTGACGAGAGCTGATCGGGAGTAACTTGTTTCTGTATTAAAACCTTGGTATTATTATCAATCAACTGTAATGTGGCATTGCTTTCAATTATTGCATTTAAACTTACTGTTACCTGATTTACAAAAGGATTCGGAAAAACGTTAAGTTCTGCTTCTTGCATTTTGTTAAGGTTAACTGTATTGTAAAATATCTTACCAGATTTAGTTTCTATTTCTATTA
>JBMYOR010000140.1:0-6608 GCA_049599535.1 Bacteroidia bacterium
GTTGAAGAAATTGATGCTATAACTGGCCCAATAGTGGGAAGACCAAAATCTGCCACCTTTAGAACTTGCGATGTTGTAGGAATTGACACCTTGGTAAAAGTTGCCGACAACCTTTATTCAGATTGCCCAAACGATGAATCTAGGGCATATTATCAGGTACCCGATTTTGTAAACAACCTAGTAGCCAAAGGATGGATTGGCGATAAAGGAGGCCAAGGTTTTTACAAAAAGACAAAAGAAAATGGCAAAAAACAAATACTCGCATTAAACGTAGACACCCTTGAGTACGCACCAAAGCAAAAAGTACGTTTTGCTAGTATTGGTGCCTTAAGAGAAGAAGAAAACCTAGCTAAAAGAATAAAAACTTTATATCATTCGCCTGACAAAGCGGGTAAATTCAGTTATAAATTTTACAACCAATTGTTTGCTTATGTAGCCAATAGGGTTCCTGAAATTAGCGATGAAATTTACAAAGTTGACGACGCCCTAAAAGCTGGCTTTGGTTGGGAAATTGGCGTTTTTGAGCTTTGGGATGCCATTGGGTTTGAAAAAGTACTTGGTAATACTGAGATAAACAACTATCCTGAATGGATAAAAACCATGCAAGCCAATGGTGAATCTTGTTTTTATAAAATTAAAAACGGTAAAAAACAATACTATAATCAGCATACAGGCGCATACGAGAACATTAAAGAAGCCCAAGATTTTATTATTCTTGATAATTATCGGAAAGACAATGTGTTGTGGTCAAATACAGGTACATCTATATTCGATTTAGGTGATGGCGTTTTGGCTCTTGAGTTTCATACCAAAATGAACACCATGGGTTCTGATGTAATTCAAGGTATTAATAAAGCTATTGATTTAGCCGAAAAAGACTTTGATGCACTTGTTATTGGTAACGATGGTCAAAATTTTTCGGCTGGAGCTAACCTAGGTATGATATTTATGCTGGCCGTAGAACAAGAGTATGATGAGCTCGACTTTGCCATTAGGGCTTTTCAAAATACCATGATGCGGGTAAGGTATTCATCAATACCCGTAGTAGTAGCACCTTTTAATATGGCATTAGGCGGCGGATGTGAAATCACTCTACACGCAGATGCAGTTCAGGCATCAGCCGAAACTTATATTGGATTGGTTGAAGTTGGCGCAGGTGTAATTCCTGGTGGTGGGGGTACCAAAGAGTTTGCACTTAGAGCATCTGACAGTTTTTACAAAGGCGACCCTGAATTGCCTTTACTCAACGAGAAATTCATGAATATAGGAATGGCCAAAGTGGCTACATCGGCCTATGAAGCTTTTGATATGGGTATCTTAATTAAAGGCAGAGATAGCATATCACTTAACCGCAGCAGGCTATTAGCTGATGCCAAACGTAAAGCCATAAATCTAATTGAAAATGGCTACACCCAAAAACAACCAAGAACCGATATTAAAGTACTAGGCAAAAGTGCCCTAGCAGGTTTATTATCGGGCACTTACGCCATGCAACAAGGTAATTATATATCTGAGCACGATTTAAAAATTGCCCAAAAACTGGCTTATGTTATTTGCGGAGGCGATTTATCTCAACCGCAATTGGTTAGCGAGCAATATCTTTTAAACCTTGAGCGCGAAGCTTTTTTATCGCTCCTTGGCGAAAGAAAAACCCTTGAGCGAATTCAAAGTATTTTAAAAACCGGAAAACCACTAAGAAACTAGCATATTATGGAAGCATATATAATTGAAGGATATAGATCGGCAGTTGGAAAAGCTAAAAAAGGCGGTTTTAAATTTACTCGCCCCGATGACATTGCTACCCAAGTAATAAAATATTTATTAGACAAAACCAATATACAACCACATGAAATTGATGACTTAATTGTTGGAAACGCAGTACCTGAAGCTGAACAAGGCTTACAAATAGGTAGAATGATAGCACTACAGGCATTGGGTAAAGATGTGCCAGGAATGGTAGTAAATCGTTACTGCGCATCAGGGCTCGAAACAGTTGGTATAGCCACAAGTAAAATACGCACCGGCATGGCCGATATGATAATTGCCGGTGGTACCGAATCAATGTCGTTAGTACCAACAATTGGGTGGAAAACTGTGCCGAATTACAAAGTAGCTAAACAACACCCCGATTACTACTTTGGTATGGGCCTTACTGCCGAAGCTGTTGCGAACGATTTTAAAGTAAGCCGCGAAGATCAAGACGCATTTTCATACCAATCGCATCAAAGGGCAATAAATGCAATTGAAAAGGGTCTTTTTAAAAATGAAATTGTTCCTATTGATATTGAAGAAGTTTACGTGCAAAACGATAAACGTAAAACTAAAAATTACGCAATAGACACTGACGAAGGCCCGAGAAAAACAACAACAATTGATGCGCTTAGCAAATTAAAACCTGTATTTGCCCAAGGCGGTACAGTAACAGCGGGCAACTCTAGCCAAACATCAGATGGCGCAGCCTTTTTGTTAATTGCAAGCGAAGAAGCCGTTAAAAAGCATAATCTTAAGCCAACCGCCATATTAAGGTCATACGTATCGGCCGGTGTAGATCCTAGAATTATGGGAGTAGGCCCAATAAATGCCGTACCAAAAGCATTAAAACGCGCCAATTTAAAGCAAAATGATATTGACCTAATTGAGCTTAACGAAGCATTTGCATCACAATCATTGGCCGTAATAAGAGATTTAAACTTTAATCAAGAAATCACTAACGTAAATGGCGGAGCCATTGCACTTGGGCATCCGCTTGGCGCTACTGGCGCCAGACTTAGCCTTACCATAATAAATGAGCTAAAACGCAGAAACAAAAAATACGGTTTGGTAACTGCTTGTGTAGGCGGGGGCCAAGGTATTGCAGGTGTAATTGAACGAATAGACTAACCAACAAAACCATAAACATGCAAAAAGGAGGAGAATTTTTAATAAAAGGGCAAAACGTAGAAACTGTTTTTATACCAGAGCAATTTGACGAAGAACAAAAAATGATTGCCGATATGTGCAGTGATTTTATGGAAAGTCATATTAACCCCAACCTTGATAAAATCGACAACCTAGAAGAAGGGCTAATGGAAAGCCTTGTAAAAGAAGCCGGTAATTTGGGCTTGCTTGGCACAGGTTTGCCTGAAGAATATGGTGGTTTTGATAAAGATGAAATCACCTTAATGCTACAAACCGAAATTTTAGGGGGCGGCCATTCATTTGCAGTTGCCTATGCCGCTCATACCGGAATTGGAACATTACCCATATTTTATTACGGATCACAAGATCAAAAAACCAAGTACCTACCCAAACTTGCCAGCGGCGAATGGTTAGGAGCTTACTGTTTAACCGAGCCTAATTCGGGCTCTGATGCCCGTGCGGCAAAAACACAAGCGGTTTTAAATAGCTCAGGGAGCCATTATGTTTTAAATGGCCAAAAAATGTGGATCACAAATGCCGGATTTGCTGATGTTTTCACAGTATTTGCCCAAGTAGATGGAGACAAGTTCACTGCATTTATTGTAGAGAGAGACTATGAAGGCCTTAGTTTTGGAAATGAAGAGCACAAAATGGGTATTAAGGGCTCATCAACTCGTCAAGTTTTTTTAAACGATGTAAAAGTACCGGTACAGAATGTACTTGGTCAAATTGGAAAAGGCCATTACATAGCTTTTAATATTTTAAACCTAGGTAGGCTAAAACTAGCAGCCGCCACCCTTGGCGGAGCCAAAAGAGCAATTGACGAATCGGTACGTTACGCTAATGAACGAAAGCAATTTAAGGTTCCGATTGCATCATTTGGAGCCATTAAACACAAAATTGCCGAGCAAAGCATAAGGGCATATGCAGCTGAATCGGCACTTTACCGTACCACCGATTTGGTTGACCGTAAAAAGAAAGAGTTGCTTGAAAATGGCAAATCAAATGCCGAAGCATTAATGGGCGCAGCTGAAGAGTATGCCATTGAGTGCGCTATATTAAAAGTATTTGGTTCTGAAGTGTTAGACTACATTGTTGATGAAGGCGTTCAAATCTTGGGAGGTTATGGTTTTTCTGAAGAATACCCTTTGGCGCGTGCTTACCGAGACTCTCGAATAAACAGAATTTTTGAAGGTACCAATGAGATTAACCGCCTTTTAACAGTTGATATGTTTGTAAAAAAAGCTATGAAAGGCCAACTTGATTTACTAGGCCCAGCCAAAGCTGTACAAGATGAACTAATGGGTATTCCTGATTTTAGCGAATTAGACAATAGTACACTTGAACAAGAAAAAAGAGCAATTGAAGGTTTAAGAAAAGCAATATTAATGACTGCTGGTGCTGCTTTTAAAACATTAGGAGCAAGAATGGATCAAGAGCAAGAAATTGTAATGGCAATTGCTGACATGGCAATTGAATTATTTATAAGTGAATCTTTGGTTTTAAGAGTACAAAAACTCATGAACCAAAACGGAGAAAAAGCCAGTGAACTACCCATTTCCATTTGCCAAGCCTACATTGCCGATGCTCAGGAAAGAGTACACCTTGCTGGTAAAAAAGCAATCAATGGCTTTGCAGATGGAGACATGCAACGTATGATGCTTTTAGGAGTAAAGCGTTTTACCAAACCTGCACCAATAAACACGATTGCACTACGGCGCAAAATTGCCGATCAACTTATTCAAGAGAATAGATACTGCTTTTAGACTAAAAAATCTATTTAACATCATTTAGCCCAAAGCTCAATTTGTAAAAAAGTTGAGCTTTTTTGTTGCCTACCTTGATTGTAATACCTTGAGCACCCACCCCCATAGAATTTCGTAATCTACAATTTCGTTTCCGCCCAAATTAGCGCGGTAATTCATTTCTAAGCCCTGTAGCTTTTTGTACAGACGTTTCGTTTTTTCTGATGTTTTAATATACAAAAAATCGTTGTCAATCATTTTTAAAAGCATAATCAAAAACAACCTACTTCTCTCATTTTCTTTTGAATACAAATACCTGTACATATATCTCCTAATAGCATCTTTTCTATCAATGATCTCTTCGTAGCGTTTATACTGTAGCAAAAACAAAACTTGTAAAATCAATACACTCACATTTAAACCAGTTTTATCACTACCTAAATTAAGTACCTGATTTATAAACTTACTAGTTCTAAATACATTTTGATTAAAACTACTTGGTACGTTTTTCCAAATTTTAACAATGGCCACAAATTGCATATACGCCGATAGCAAAACCCAAATATTTTTTTGAACCCCCTTTAATAATGCAAAACCTTTTGAAGTTTGAATTTGCTCAAGTAATTCATTTGCTTTTTCATATTCGTTAGATTGTAATAATAGTACAAAATAGTACTCCATAAAGATGTACCAATTCATGGTGCCTTCTTTAATAAATTTTCCAATCTCACCCGCAAGGCCTTTTGCCTCTGCTACCTTTTTTAAGTTTAAGTAGGCATACATCTGTATACCTAAGTAAATACCCAACTTACTAAAATCGGTATAGCCTGAGTTTTTAGTTAAAAATGCTTTAGTTTCTTCAGCTGTTTCTATTAGCGACTCAAAATCCATTTGTGCATCATAATGCATAAGCTCAAGCCTTTTTACCATATGCACCATATTTACATACTTAAGATCCCCTACAATTTCCTTGGCTCTTACCAAGTCATTGGCTAGCTCATTTATTTGTATTTCATTAGCGTTTCTTTTTTTACTAAACATAAGCACCCACTTATTAAACATGCCTTTAAGTTCAAGTTGTTTTGAAACCATGTTTATTGAATGTTGCGCCAGCGCTGAATACTTATCACGGTTTTTGGCATCGCCCCTTACAGCATAATAAGGTATAAGTATTGATGCTCCCGTTAAAACTTCCCCCCAGTTTTCAAGCTTTTCAGCACCTTCCAAAGCTTTTTTCATTAACCAAATGCCGCTTTGGTATAAGCCCAAAGCCAAAAAAACCCTTGACAAGAACATTTCTTGTAGAGAAGAAAAATAATCTTTTACATATTTTGATTTAAAAAGCTTTCCTAAAGGCACCTTAGCAATCAAACTAATAAGCTTGTACACTAAATCAAGCCGTGTCATCATCTCTGACTTAGATTCCAGCTTAACTTCTGAGTCAGCTTCTCTATATCTATCAAGTAAATATTTCAACTTAGTTTTTTCCTGAAAATTAGATGGATTCTCAAGCTCATCTAAGTTAACTGTTTCATTTAGCCTAATTAATTCTAAAACAATTCCATCCATCACCTTACTAATTCACTCATTTTACTTCTGGCAAAATGCTATTAAGTACAATAATGGCACTTTTTTAACAAAACCCCCAAAATTTAGCGACCTTACTTTGCTTGTCTAACTGCACCATTTATCGAAAATTAAACCAGTTGTTTTGTGGCATCAAATAAATCTAAAACATAAACAAATGGAAACCCTAGTAGCGATCTTATTCTACATTGGAGCAATATCAGCCAACACTGAGTACACCGAAACTGAAATTTATTCTATCGAAGCTCAGTACCAACAATCTGTTGATCAGATTGAAAACGATCCCAATGAGCTAGATTTAGCCGATGACATATGGGACGATGCCGCTTTTGTAAAAACAGGGCACAAAATTTTTATTGACGATAGTATTGACATGTA
>JBMYOR010000141.1:0-6605 GCA_049599535.1 Bacteroidia bacterium
GGCAGTCCTAGGTTATGACCTACTTCATGCAGGGCTACTTTTTCAAGACGGTTTAAGAATAGCTCTTGGTTGGTTGTTTTTAATCTATGGGTAGATACAACACAACTTGGTCCGGGGCGATAGCCTAATCCAAAAATGCCCCAATCTACATGCTGGCCTTTGGTGGTTGAAATATCTTTTGTTGTTATGCCTAAAATGTAATCAAACTCAACAGATTTTTCTCGTTTTAAAAATGCAATAATTGAGTCGGCTCTATATCTGTTTCTAGGCTTGTAATAGGCTCCGCTTGGCAGCTCAATTGGGCTTAAGATTTTAATGTTGCCATTGTATTTGTTTTGTAGGTGCTTAGCAACAGAATCTATTATTGCTTGATCAATGTTGCTAAAAGGTTGTATTGCAATAGTAATAGGAGCAACAAATTGCATGTATAAGCAAGCAAATACTAAGGCAGTAATTAGGGTTGCAATCAGCCCTTTTTTACGTCTCATTAATTGCCTAAAACTCTAACAACCGTACGTCTATTTTCTTTTCGGCCTTCTTCAGTTTCATTATCGGCCACAGGTTGCGTTTCGCCATAGCCAATTGCGGTAATTCGGTTAGATTCAATTCTATTTTTAATTAGGTAATTTCTAACCGCATTAGCTCTTTTTTGCGATAAGACTAAGTTACTTTCATCTGATCCTACGTTATCAGTATGGCCGGCAACTTCAATATTCATATTTTTTTTAAGTTTCATAATCTCAACTAGTTCGTTAAGTTCAGCATATGATGATGCTTTTAAAGTACTTTTACCTGATTCAAAAAGTACTTTATCAAGATTAAAAGTTTTGGGTAACTCAAATTTTATGGTCAGTTTCATTCTGCCATATTGTAGCCCTTCTTCAAGTTTTGGTAACTCAATGGTTGAGTAATCCTGATCATCGCCTATGGTTTGAATCTTTATTTCATAAATAGCGGGGCCAGGCAGCTCTATGTTAAATTTACCGTTTTGGTTGCTTATGCCTTTGTAGGTTTTTCCGTCTTTTTGCGATATAAATAAAATTTGTTCGCCCTGTTGCGGTATATCTTTAAAGTTTGTTACCAATGCCATAATAGGCGCTTTTTGTTGTGAATAGGCCTGATTTGACATTGCAATGGCCAAGAGTACTAGTGCGTATAAGAGCTTTTTCATTATGATGATTTTATAGCCTATTTATGTAAGAACTTAATAAAAGTAACCCACTATTTTTCAGTCAATGCATTTATAAACTCATGCAGTTCTTGCATGTCAGCTTTCCGTTTTTTATCATTTAATTGATTGTAGCTATTAATTAAGTTTCTAATTACTCTAGCTACAATTTTTATGTTTGAGCAAGGTTCAAAGTAATGCTCCTCATTACCCAGGTTACTTTGTTTTAAAAATCTATCGATATTGTATTTGCTAAAAATGGCGCCGCCATTAAAGGCATTTACATAAAAAATAACTTCGCCCGGTAAGTTATAAGGTATTACCCCTTCGGTATTAAAAGATTCACTTTCTTTAAGCTCTGAATCATCTTTATACGCTAAAATGAAATGTTGCGGAAGATCAACACCAAAAATGGGTAGGTAAAGCCTTTGTGCAATAATTGAATATAAAATTGAAATTGAAATAGGGTTACCTTTTCGTGAGTCGAGTACTTGATTTATATATGAGTTTTCGGGATTGTAATAATTTTTACTATCGCCATAAAAACGGTATTTTCCAAAAAGCACTTCGTTAATTACCCGAACATTATCGAGGGGCGAAAACTTATGGTTAAGCCTTAACCATATATCGAGCTTTATTTTATCGATATATTGAGAAATCGGAACAAGATCTAGTTCAGTAAAACGGTACTTGGCAATTAGGTATATACCTTCAAGCAAATCATTTTGCCTGTACTGTGCCCAATCGCTCAATAAATTTTTAATATGGCCCAGGTTTAAGCTGCTCAATACATCAAGCAATCGCTCGTGTTGAATTTCATTTTCGGCCCACATGGCATGTTCGTGCAGAACTTGATAGGCTTGATGGCCAAAACTAATGAGCTTAGACCTTACATGGTTGTACACCATTGGGTCTTCATCATCAATAAGTTTTACTAAGGCTTCTATTTCAGATTGCTCCATTAAGCTTTGAAACTACTGAAATTTTACTACTTCTTTTTGGTGCGCTTTTTAGTTTTTGTGGGCTGATTGTTAATTATCTCCAAAGTCTGTTCTAAATCAAGCGATTCAGCATCTGTGTCTTTGGGGATTTTATAATTTTTTCGGCCAACTTTTATGTAGGGTCCCCATCTTCCATTTAGCAGTTGAATGGTATCTCCCTCATGCTCAAATTCATTAATAAACTTTTTAGCATCTGCTTCTCGTTTGGCCTTTACCAGCTCAATGCAAGTGTCAAGTTGAATCTCATATGGGTCTTCATCTTTTGGTATTGATGTAAACTTATTGTCGTGCCTTACATACGGGCCAAATCTGCCAATATCTACCAAAACGTCTTTTTCTTCAAAAGTTCCTAGGTTTCTTGGTAGCTTAAATAGTTCAAGGGCATCTTCAAGTGTAATTGACTCAATAAGCTGTCCTGATCGCATTTTAGCGTACTTAGGCTTGTTGTCGTCATCGGCAATACCAAGCTGTACATAGGGGCCGTATTTGCCGTATCGAGCGCTTACTGGTAAACTCGTTTTAGGATCAATACCTAACTCTCTACTTTGATTTACGCGTTTGGCTTCTTTGGTAGTGGTTTCTACTGTGGTATGAAAAGGTGAATAAAACTGAGCAATCATTTTTTGCCAGTCAAGATCGCCATCAGCAATGTGATCAAACTCTTGTTCAACCTGTGCGGTAAAGTGATAATCCATTACCCCGGTAAAGTGCTCATCTAAAAAATCACTTACCATCATTCCTATATCGCTCGGAAAAAGTTTGTTTTTTTCGGCACCAAAAACTTCTGTGGATTCTTTTTCTGTAATCTCGGTTCCTTTTAGCACCAATAGCTGAAACCTACGCTCGGTACCCGGTCTGGTTTCTTTAGTAACATAAAGCCTGCGCTGAATAGTTGATATAGTGGGTGCGTAAGTGGATGGTCTACCTATGCCTAATTCTTCAAGTTTACGAACCAAAGATGCTTCAGTAAATCGGGCAGGAGGGCGGGTAAATCGTTCTCTACTTTCGGCAAACTCAAGATCAAGATTTTGACCCACATCTAGTTTTGGTAGTAATCTTTCATCGTCGTTGGCCTGGTCATCATCATCGTCGTCGTTAGATTCAAGGTAAAGTTTTAAAAAACCATCAAACTTAATTTGTTGTCCGGTAGCTACAAATTGATGATTGCTTTTGCTAATGTCAATTTTTATATTGGTATTCTCAAGTTGCGCTTCGGCCATTTGAGAAGCTACCGTTCTTTTCCAAATCAGCTCGTATAAGCGGGCTTCATCTCTGCCGGTATCTACGGTTTGGTTTTTTATATAGGTGGGCCTAATGGCTTCGTGAGCTTCTTGGGCATTAGCGGCTTTAGATTTGTATACCCTTGGTTTTGGAGGGATATAATTTTCTCCATGACGACTTGTGATCTCATTCCTTAACTCTTCGATAGCTTGAGAACTAAGTTGAACTCCATCTGTTCTCATATAGGTTATTAAACCTGATTCGTAAAGCTTTTGGGCAATAGTCATGGTTTTTGAAACCGAAAAGCTAAGCTTTCTACTTGCTTCTTGCTGTAAAGTTGATGTGGTAAATGGCGGTGCAGGCGATTTTTTTGACGGCTTAACCGTAATATCAGAAATCTCAAATTCTGATAATTTACAAGATTCTAAAAACTCTTTGGTGCTTGCCTTATCGTCGAATTTGTGATTGAGTTCTCCAACCACTTTACCTCCATTGGTTTTAAAGTGTCCGCGGGGCTTAAACGAGCTAGTTGAATTAAAACTTAAAATTCCCCTTTCGCGTTCAACAATTAATTTTACGGCAACCGATTGCACACGGCCAGCTGATAAAGATGGCTTTACTTTTTTCCAAAGAACGGGAGAGAGTTCATAGCCTACAAGTCTATCTAATACCCTACGCGCTTGTTGTGCGTTTACAAGGTTTACGTCAATTTTTCGGGGCTTTTCAATTGCTTTTAAAATCGCACTTTTTGTAATCTCATGAAAAACAATACGTTTTGTGTTTTCAATATCAAGACCCAATGCTTCAGCTAAATGCCACGAGATGGCTTCCCCCTCGCGGTCCTCATCCGTTGCTAGCCATACTTGCTCAGCATTTTTGGCCAGTTTCTGAAGATCTTTAATTAGCTTCTTTTTATCTGGCGATATTTCATATTTAGGTTCGAAATTGTTTTCAATATCAACACTAATTTCATCTGATTTTAGGTCTCTAACGTGTCCATATGAGCTGGTAACGGTAAAATCGCTACCTAAAAATTTCTCAATGGTTTTTGCTTTTGCAGGAGACTCAACTATTACGAGATTCTTTCCCATGCCGCGAGTTTAGCGATTTTAAATAATTCTTATTTCAACTTATTTAATTTAGAGCAATTAATCTTTTACAATTTGAGTTGTAAAAACTTGATTTTGAGTGCTTACTTTAACTAAATAAACACCTTTTTGCAGCTGAGAAAAATTTAATTTAATTTTTTCATCTTGTTGGCTCTTATCAAAACTCACCTTTCTGCCCGAAAGATCAAATGTTTCTATTTTGGCATTTGATGCATTGCTTACTCCTGTAATGGTTAATACATTAGTTACGGGGTTGGGGTAAGTTTTTATGTTTTCAATACTGTTGTTTTTAATGTCAGTTGGCCAAATACCCGCATTTATATTATCAATGTAAATATTTTGTTCGCCGTATGATGTAAACCTAAATTCAATTGATGCCGAAGTTAAACTTTTGGCCAAGTTCATATCTACGGTGTAATGCTTCCATTGGTTTTCAGTTGGTTCAAATGATGTTGTAATTGCATTTTCTACACTACTTAGTTTGCTAGAGCGTTCGGTAAACCTGAGCAGCTCTACATTTCGGCAGGCATCTATGGCGTAAATTTCGAGCAGTTCAAGGCTGGCGTCAGAAACATTGCTGTAGGCAACATCAAAATTTAGTTCGAATACTTTTGATGTGCTTAAGTCAAGGGCAGGTGTTGCAAATGAATAAGTTTCGCCTTGTTTGCTCGTATTGTGGGTGTTTAGCACCAAGCTGCCATCACCGTCAAAGCCAAAATCTTCGGTCCATTCCCAATTCAGATCATTATCAGTATTTGATAAACTCCAATCACTGTAAGGAAACTCATTGCCACTAAAATCTTGTATAAAAGGGGCTTTTATGCTCGATACTTTTTTCATTACAGTTATATAGTTTTCCATAATTAAGGTGTCGGTACCCGCATTATTGGCTATAATAAGTGTTACATCGTAGCTGCCAGCTTTGTTGTAGGTTACAGTGGGGTCTGGGGTAAATGCCGCACTTGGCGTACCGCTCGGAAAAAACCACTTGTAATCAGTACTGTCTTTTTTTGTGCAAGAAAGGTCGGTAAAATCAAGTTCTGTGCCTTCGCAAATTGTAGTGCTACTGGTTTCAAAAGCAGCTACTGGCTCTCCAAGGGTCTCGCTTGAATCAAGAGCTCCGGTTAAATACAGGTTGTCTTGAGAAATCAATTGATATCTATATTGTTTAAAACAGTTATCTACTCTTACTTTTTGCCCTGCGGTTAAAACAGTTCTGCAGTCGCTATAATCCATAATATTTTCAATCATATCGCGCTCGTCGGTAGATTGATCGTTGCTGCATGTATTCTGGTTTTTATTGCACCCGCTTGATGATCTAAAAACAGGGGGGGTGTCACAAACCCTATCGCCACTGGTTTGGCAACTTGTACCACAACTACCCTGAAAAGGGTGGTATAAATCAAGATAATGGCCCAACTCATGAGAAAGTGTTTGACGGTTAAATACATCAGACCTTATAAGTATACCCGCATTTGTAGTCGAATCATTAATACGTTGTTCCATCCAAGGAAAATACGCATAGCCTAAAATAATGCCTGTAGTGCCACCACCAGCAATGGTTCTAACAATATATATATTCAAATACCTATCAGGATCCCACTGACTTAATGACTTTATATCATCGCCAGCATTAACTGTAAGGTTAGACTCTACCCTTACAATACCACTAGTAGGCCTGCCTTTTGGGTCATACTTTGCTAATCTAAGCTCAACTTGCATGTCGGTAACCCTCTCGTGCCATAGTGGATCAAGGTCTTCAACATCTATATTTCTAAAACGCCATACATCATTTACCTGCGCTACATATTCTTTTACGCGTTGATCACTAATGTTTTCGCTACCATTGGCATGTATAATATGAAAAACAGTGGGTATTATTCTTACATCACAGCCCGAGTTTGATTTTTTATTTGCGGCATTTACTTTTTCATAAAGTTCGGCTTCATGATTCTCTTGCCTTAGAAGTAAATTGGGATTTTGGTCAATTTTTGATTTTTGGATCCAAAATGGGCCCAAAAGGGCCCGGGAGGGCTTCCATAGGGTCCAGGGATGGACTCCGCTTCATTTGGACCAAGTTTCAGCCCAAATGGGCCCATCTCGGGC
>JBMYOR010000142.1:0-6596 GCA_049599535.1 Bacteroidia bacterium
TTATACTCTTTTCACCCTCCTTTACCACAACTTTTTTCTCGTTATTTGCTTTTTCTTTTTTAGGCTCTTGGTTTTGGGCCATAGCCGTTGATGCTAATAGCATAAAGGTTATTAATGTTACAATTACTCTCATATATTGCATTTTTAATATTGATCGAAATTACTTTGCCAAAAACCACAACCATCTCATTATCTACACTTTAAATTTATATTGCATTTATTTAAATTGTTAAAAGTGTTCGTTTATGATACACATCCCTGTACGTATTCGAACATTATTGATTCCTTTGATTTATGATATCAAAAGTGAACGCCCATATACTCATTATTGATGATGATGAATATGTGCTAACATCAGCTAAATTATTGGTAAAGCAGTACTACCAAACAGTTAGCACTTTAGCTAACCCTACCAATATCATTAGTTTTTTAACTCACAACACGGTTGATGTAATACTACTTGATATGAACTACAGGCGGGGTGTAAATGATGGCATTGAAGGGTTAAATTGGCTCAAGCGAATTAAAGAGTTTGACGATACCATAACTGTAATACCCATGACCGCCTATGCCGATATTGACCTTGCAGTGGCCGCCGTAAAAAAGGGAGCCGCAGACTTTGTTACAAAACCTTGGCAAAACGATAAACTATTGGCAACTATTGGTTCGGCATTTCAACTGAAAAAAAGCAAACAAGAAATTAGTATTTTAAAGGCACAGCGAAAAGAAATAGAAAAAGAAGTAAGCCAATCGTTTAACACTTTTATTGGAGAATGCGAACCCATTAAAGCCATAAAACAAACAGTGGGTCAAATTGCGGCAACTGATGCCACTATATTAATTACCGGCGAAAACGGTACAGGCAAAGAAGTAGTAGCACGTGCCATACACAACAGCTCAATTAGAAGCAAAGGACCATTTATTAGTATTGATTTAGGAGCCATACCAGACTCTCTTTTTGAATCAGAGCTATTTGGGCATAAAAAAGGCGCCTTTACCGATGCCAAAACCGATAAAATTGGTCGTTTTAGTTTAGCAAATGGTGGCACTCTTTTTTTAGATGAGATTGGTAATTTAAGCAGCAATGCCCAAAGTAAACTATTAGGGGTTTTGTAAACTCTAAAAATAACTGCTGTGGGTGCCCAAAATCATGAAGATTTAGATGTTAGAATTATTGCAGCTACCAATACTAATTTGCCGCAACGTATGCTAAACAATAGCTTTAGAACTGATTTATTTTATAGGCTCAACACCGTAGAAATTCAACTACCACCATTAAGAGATAGAAAAGCAGATATTGCTCTATTAGCCGATTATTTTTTAGAACTTTACTGTAAAAAATATCATAAAACCAACTTAAACCTAAGCAAAGCCGACTATTTAAAACTGAGAGAATATAATTGGCCAGGCAACATAAGAGAGCTGCAACATGTTATTGAACGCACAGTAATATTATCAAAAAACTCGATTGAACTTATGTGGCCCGGCAACCAACTAAACACCACCATAAGTAACGATAACTTAAACTTAGAAACAATTGAAAAAGAAACCATTATTAAAGCGCTTGAAAAATACAAGGGCAACATTTCTCAAACTGCAAAAGCACTTGGCCTAACGCGCACTGCCTTGTACCGAAGATTAGAAAAGCATGGTATTTAAACGATTTAACGTTAATGTAACTATTAGATTAATACTACTTACATTTTCAATTGCCTTATTAGTGTTTACTATTTTTGAAAAAAAATGGCCCGTTACTTCAATTATATTGTGCGCCCTAATAATCACAATTATAATTGAACTTTTTAGATTTATAACAAAAACCAATAGAGACCTTGCCAAGTTTATTGATGCTATAAATTATAAAGAATACTCTGTAAACTTTAGTGGCTATAAATTGGGCAATGCATTTGATCAATTACACGATAGCTTTAAAAACACCCTAAACTTATTTAAAGAACTTAGACTTGAAAAAGAAGCACACTACCAATATATACTACGCCTAATTAAAAATATTGATGTCGGTATAATTGCCGTTGATCATTGCCAAAAAGTAGTGCTGTACAATGCCAAGGCCCATCAACTACTACAACTACCCAACCTTGTACAATGGGATAGGTATAAACAAAAGGCTCCTGATTTTTACAATGCCATTGCAAACCAAAAAGGAGAAAATAAAAGCCTAGTATGCATAAACAACAACACCGAGCTAAGCCTTAGAAGTAGCCACTTTAACATAGATGGTGCCCCTCATTTTGTTTTGGTTTTTCAAAACATAAAAGAAGAAATGGAAACACAAGAAATGAACGCTTGGAATCAATTGATTAAAATACTTACGCATGAAATTATGAACTCTGTTACTCCCATTAGTTCTTTATCATCAACACTTTTAGACATTGAAAAAAGAAATCCCCACGCAAACGAAGATGTTATAGAAGGGCTACAAACTATTAGTAAAAGATCCAAAAGTTTAATTCACTTTGTAAATGATTACAGAAAACTGGCACATATCCCATCACCAGCTAAAAAATATGTCTCGGTAAATCAATATTTTACAAGCATTAAAACCCTTTACCAATCAAAACTACCGCAATTAAATATAGATTTTAAATTAACGCTTTTGGCTGTTGATCAAGAAATAAGCCTTGACGAAAAATTAATGTATCAGGTTTTTGACAACTTAATTAGCAATAGCATACAAGCATTAAAAAATAACACTGATCCTAAAATAAATCTTGATTTAACTAAAAGTGCCAACAGTGGTTTACAAATAAACATAACCGACAACGGCACCGGAATAGCTGAACATGAGCTAGGTAAAGTATTTATTCCATTCTTTTCAACAAAAATTACGGGGTCGGGCATTGGGCTAAGTTTAGCAAGGCAAATAGTGCAAATGCATGGCGGTAAAATAAAAGTTAGTAGCCAAGTAGGTAAATTTTGCACTTTCAAAATCAATCTACCGGTGTAGGTACTTATAAGTAATTCATTAGAGCAGGCAATTTGTAATTTTTTAATCAGTGTGTTTTTAAATCTGAATCATTACCTATTGTAGGCTATAATAAATATATACCCTTTGTAAGCCTTACCAACCACCAGCCACAAAACACAATGGCTAAGCAACTGCTTTTCAGTACTTTTGGCTTAGGTATTAAAGTAATCAAATGGACAATTTTATTTTTTCGAAGCTTTTTTGGGGTGTTGTGGTGCTACTTATCGGTATTTCATTTATTTCTCAAGCCATATTTAAAATTAATTTACCGGTAGGTAAAATTGTATTTGCGCTCGTTTTAATATATGTTGGCGTAAAAATGCTTTTTGGCGCCTTTGGCAAAGGGCAAGATCACTCAAATTTTATGGGCGAATCGAACATAAAAATTGAAAACCTTGATGATGCCAAATACGATGTGGTTTTTGGAAGCCAAGTAATAGATTTGAGCCGTGCTTTTGATAATGGAGAAATTACCAATATTGAGTGTAATGTGGTTTTTGGCAGTGCAAAAATAATTTTACCCAAAGGCATTAAAACTAACATAAAATCATCGAGCGTGTTTGGATCAGTTAGAACCCCTGGCAACGAAACTACTTTTGGAAGCAGTGATTTTAGCACCACAGGTGTATCAAACTGTATTATAAATTTAAAAGTAAATGCAGTATTTGGTAGCGCCAAGGTTTTTGAAAATTAACCATCACCCTTTTTTTGGTCAGACTTACGGTCAAGAATTTCGCCCATGTGCCTTACTGCATGATCCAATTCTTCGCTAGATTTTTCGAGCATATCAATAATTTGATCACTTTTGGTGTCTTCGGCAAATAAACTAATTAGTCCTAAAATATTAGCTAATGGTTTACGCAGTTTATGAGAAGTGGCAAAGGCGTATCGCTCTAACCTTTTATTGTGCTCTTCAAGTTGAAGTGTTCTTTCTTCAACCCTTTTCTCTAATCTTTCGTTAACCGTTTCTAAATCATTATGGGTTATTTCAAGTTCTTTATTTTTTGCTCTAATGGTTCTTACTGAGTACGAAAACCAAATTAAAAGCGGAATTATCAAAACCAATCCTGCACCTAAAACTAAAATCACCAGCGATCGGCTTTTAGCTTTTGATTCAGCAGCTTTAGCGGCCAACTCTTTTTCCCAAGTCTGGTATTTTACTTCCATCTCTTTCTCAAGCTGTAAAGAGCTGTATTCTCTCAACTTGTGTAAATAAAATATAACTGAGTCTTTAGTTTTTAGTGCCATCTCAAAATTACCGCTGGATTCATAAGCCTGACTTTTATTTACATAGGACTCATATAAGCCCATATAATCATTGAGTCTACTATAGGCTCCTATTTGCAAATTAAACCAACTAATAGCATTTATAAAATTGAGCTTATTAAACTCAATTGCCCCTTTGATATTAAAATAATAAAGCGAATCGTTAATGGTTTCTAATTTAAAATCACTTACCAGTTTGTTGCAATAAAATTCAGCCGAATCATTTTTGTTAGTTTGCACATAAATGTTAGCTAAATTTCTAATACTTGCCTTTGAAATTAACTTGTCTGAAAATTTACCTTTAATAAAATGGTAAATGTTTTTGGCGCTATCTAACTGCCCAGCCTGAAAAAGCAAATTAGCATACGCAAAAGCGATTTCACTTTTTTCAATCTCTGTAGCATTTTGCTTTAACTCGAGCGCTCTATTCACAAAATCACGCTGAAAAGCAATATTGTTTTGACGCAAACCAATATCGGCAAGCCAAATAAAATCTTCAATTTTTTCTGATACCGATTCGTTATTTGACTTTAAACATGTAAAAGCAACATGCTTTGCACTATCCCATTGCGAACGTGTAACATACTCATCAATTTTTGATCGCTCAAGAGAATCTAAAGCATACAGATTGTTTACAATAAAAACCTTGACTACTATAATTAAAAAAAATGGCTTCAAATGGTTATTTAGTCAAGTAGTTTTTTACTGGTAGATATCCTAACTATTATTTTACCTTTCTTTTTTCCATCCTGATCTACTATCAAATACTCAACATCTTTGCTTTTTTGCGAAATTGGATCAGGCTGTGTTTGATCAAGTGCATCATAGCTTATTTCAGTACTTGATTCGCTTTGTAAGTTGCCGCTATTAGCGCCTACCAGCTTTAATGTATAATTATAAGGCTGACTATTTGGTGTTTGGTTTTCAATAAAAAAATCACTTACATTAAGCGCAACTCCTTCATTTTGATAAATACTTGATGTAGTAATTTTTAAATTAAAATTTAAACTATTACTTGCCTGAAAATTAATTGCATCATTATCTAAGTAAAGCCCATAGTTATAAAAAACTTGTTGGCCATTAATAAAATCATCTTCAGTTATAGTTTGCCATGTAACATAGCCCGCAGGCGGCGCAAATGCATATATTACAAATAATGCGAAAATCAAACTTAGCTTTCTCATTCTATAAACTTTTTAGATGTTGAAATTCTAACTATGATTTTCCCTTTCTTTTTCTTTTTATCATCAATAACTATATAGATCATATCTTTAAACTCAGGGTTACTACCACCAACTTTGTTGCTAGATATAACAAACGGTGTTTGATTGCTGCCGCCGGTACCGTTGGGCTTTGCTTTTAACTCTAACAACTCGTAGCACAGACCGGTAGGTGTATTATAACTAGAATCAGTAAGGGCAAGGCTATCATTTTTCAGGCTAACAGCTTCATTTGGTGTATTCTCATTTTGAAATACTAAATCATATAAATTAAAATCTGAACCATCTTCTGAAACATAGTACAAACCATAATAATTGGTTAAATTATCAACATACTTTTTTTGAAAAACATAGTTTGTTTTAGTAACATCAAAGCAATCATTAGCAACCGTGGTAGTATCACTTTGATTACCATTTGTATCACTGTTTTGTGCAGAGTTGCAACCAAATAAAAACATGGTAATTATACCAATCCCAATAATCAATCTCATTTTAAACCTTTTTAGCTACTTTCAATAATACTCAAACAAATGATTCAAAAAGTCAATAATTCGATTAAGTTTTGCCTGCAATCGTTTTATGTAACCCTTGTTACTCTGTCTTTAAGCTTTCAGTTGATTTCTTTGCTGTATAAAATCAATAAACTAATTATTTAACCATGTCAATTTTTTCAATATTCAATAGCTCAAAAACAGCCACAGATGTAAAAGGTATGCACCAATCAGGCGCAGTAATACTTGATGTTAGAACTAGAGATGAGTTTTCATACGGCCACGTAAAAGGCAGTAAAAACATTCCACTAAACGAGATTCAAAACAAAATTAACGAGATAAAAAAATGGAATAAGCCTGTAATTACTTGCTGTAGATCTGGCAACAGAAGCGGTATGGCTCAAGGTGTTTTATCTCAAAACGGAATTGAGTGCGTAAACGGAGGCTCTTGGCAGCAAGTTGATTCAGCTATTGCATAAATTTGATCAACCCAAACTAAAAAACCAATGATTAAAAGATTTTATATCATTACCCCTTTAATTGCAATGTTGTTCATTGCATTTTCATGCGGTAGCTCTACAGCGCAAGATGGCGCAAAAGGTAAATCAGGTGCCATTGCCAAAGATTTAA
>JBMYOR010000143.1:0-6590 GCA_049599535.1 Bacteroidia bacterium
ATTGTACAGATCAGTTGCGTTATATGTAATCATGACATCAAACCTCTCCATTAACACGTCTAAGGAGATTCAGGTTTGCTGCATACAGAAGTTGATTTTTGCAAGTTTTTCAAAAAACTGATCTGATAAGTAATTCTGTTTTTGAAGGGCGCTCAGTTTGCTTAGCTTTTTAGTATTAGCCGCTATGTTTTCGGTATAAACTAATTTGTATCCGCTTACACGGTGCCGGGCCATTATTAATTGTTTTACATCAGCTACACTCAGTGCGTTTAGTTGAATTGAGTAATTAAAAAACTCATAAAAATTGGTGGTTTTTTTAAGGTAATTGCCACTTACTTCGGCCAAGTTTACAATCCAAAAAACTTGGTTTTGGGTAATTCTAATAAGTTTTTGCAACTCGTTTAATACTTCAAAACCATCAATACGCCTCATAAAAAAACGCTGTAACTCATCAATTAAAACTACTCGTTTTATACCGCAGCTAACAAGGTATTGGCCTACATCTTCAATATGGGTAAACTTGCTTTGGTTAAAAGTGAGTTTTAATAGCTCAATTAGTTCTAACTGATCAGATATATTGTTTTTAGGCTTAATTTGGTTTAACTGTATATCGTCAGATAAATCGTTTGAGAACTTATTAAATAAAGTGGTAAGCCCACTGCCTTTTGGGCCAGTAATAAGCACGTTGGCTTTTTGACCCATTTCCCACTTCTGGTAGGCTTTATTAAGCTGGCTCAGCTCACTTTGCCGATCTACATAAAAGTTAAAATCTTCGAGCGGAGTTAGCCTAAATAATAGGCGATAAATAAAAGGCAGTTTTTCGTAGCTTTTGGTGGCGGTTGATAAAAAAGCCGTTAGCTCTGAATCAATATTTGATGATTCGCCTTGGCTAAGAGATTGCTCAGTGGTTTTATAAAGGTTTTGCCATTTGGTATTAAGTTTTTTGCTAAGGTTAAGTAGCCAATTAAATGCCTTATATAGTTTACCTATTGTGTTTTGCCAATGGCTTTTGGTGCGCTTACGGGCTTTGCTTTCGAGCAATTTTACGTTAAGCTGAAAAGCATTATCAGTATTATTTAAATGCTGTAGGTGGCTTGCCAATTCGCCAAGGGCTTTATCAAGCTCGGTAGTGGCATGGTTGCCAATTTGGCTAAGTTCACTTTTTAATACTTCAATTTTTTCAAAGGCTCTTTCAAAACCATTTTTTATGGTTTCAAATACATCTTTAATTGATGCCCCGCTGGTTTCAATACTATTAATGGCGGTTTCAAATGTGTAGGCATGTATGTTGCTAATTTCAAGTATTGCCGGCTGTAGTCGGTTGTTGATTTTTACCAGCTTGGTATGTAGGTTTTCTCTTGCGGTTCTTAGGCTTTTAAAATACTCAAAATTTACCAGCTCTTTTGGGTTAATGTAGCTTAGTTCGTTTTCTCTAAGTTGGTCGGTTATTTTAAAATCGCGCTTTGTTGCGGTTGCGGTGTTAATGGCGTTAAGTGCCGATTTAAAGTCGTTTTCTAAACCAAGTGTAACTGATGGTAGGTTTTGAAAAAGCATCATTTGAACCGATTTGGGAACCAGCTCTTTTTTAAAAGCACCGTTTATTCTTGAGCGTTCTTTTTTTATAGCGGTGGTAAGTAGTGTTTTGTCTAAAAAAGGCTCCGAAAATGCCAATGATGAGTCCATTAAAAACACATTTACATTTTCTATCTGATGAAAAAGGTGTTTTTGAATTTTGGCATCAAGGCGGCTACACACCCGTTTAGATGCCAATTGCAGGCTTTCGTAAAACACATTAATCTCATGACTGAGCAGCCAATTGTCTTTTATTATTTTATGATTTCTTTTTATTCTTCGAGTCCAGTTGGCATATTTATGGTCAATTTTTTCTTCTCGGCGTGTATTTAAATGCTCATTAAAAAACGATGCATTTAGCTCAATGGTACCAACTTTTTGAAGCGCATATTCAAGCAATTTATACTCTTGATCTAGCTTTTGTTGGGCATCAGTTGCTACATCGGTAGCCATTCGCTCAAAGCTAGCGGCTAGTTCTACAAGCTCGTGGCTGTTGTGTGTTTTGCCATCGCCGTTAATGGGGCTAGTAGCATTTAGGGTTATACTTCTGCAAATTTCGTCAGCGGTAGCTATGTGTTCTAAAATTGAACGCTCAGTGTTTTGCAGTATTTCTAGCAAGTGTGCTCCAAATCTTATTTTAATAAAATAGCGGTAGCATTCACGCTCAGGTACGGTTCTGTTAAAATACTGGGTTACAGTTTTTTGTTTTTTAAAAATATTGGTAAACTTAATAAGCCCCCAATAGGTGTTTTGCCATACGTTTTTAAAAGCTTTTGCCGCCGCAATTGGTGCTTTATCGGTACTAAGTTTGGTAAATCTTTCGGCGGTTTGTTCAATTGTGGTTTTGCTAGGCAGTTGGCTTAAAATACCGTCAATGGCATAATGGTACGACGGAAACTCATCAGTAAAACTTTCTCTCAGTTTAAATTCAAATTGATCACTAATAAGCTGCCTTACTTTTTTATTAGCATTAAGCCTTTTGTTAATGGTATCAATGCCTGTGGTATCAAACACCTTGGCCAATTGCAGCATAAACTGTTTGTATCCTAGCAATCTATCTTTTAAGTTGCTAATAAAATACTCGTTTATGGCCGTGCTGTTTTTACTTTTTATGTGGTGTTCTGCTTGGGTCATTGGCTAATAAAAGGGGGTTGCTAAGGTACGTTAAAACCCACTTTGCAAATTAAGAGCATTACATTTTGGTTTGTTGCCACGCAATCACTCAAATTGTAAAGAGTAGGGTGCACAGCGCAATTATTTAAGACTCTTTTGCTAAGTAAATAAGGCTTATTTGCCACAATTACATGAGCTGGTATTTTGTAGGCAAATAAACATTGCATAAAATATTAATGCCATAGCCGCAAAAAGTAAACGAAACTTACATTCGTTTATAATACTTGCATATTATGGAATTTGCCAATAAAGGAATATCAAAAAAGCGACAATTACAACTATACAAGGCAATGTTGCTGCCCCGAATGATTGAAGAAAAAATGTTGCTTTTGCTCAGAAAGGGGCAAATAAGCAAATGGTTTGCAGGTATAGGACAAGAAGCCATTGCCGTTGGTGCAACTATGGCCATGCAGCAAGATGAGTACATAATGCCATTACATAGAAATTTGGGTGTTTTTACCAGTAGAAATATTCCCCTGCAAAAGCTATTTGCGCAATGGATGGGTAAGGCCGATGGCTTTACAAAAGGTAGAGATAGATCGTTTCATTTTGGTACTAACGAGTACCATATTGCGGGTATGATTTCTCACCTAGGCCCACAGTTAAGTGTTGCAGCGGGTGTAGGCTTAGCACACAAATACCAAAACGAGCAAAAGTGTGCTTTGGCCTTTACCGGCGATGGAGGCACTAGCGAAGGTGAGTTTCATGAAGCGTTAAATACAGCGGCCGTTTGGGGTTTACCAGTAATTTTTTTAATTGAGAATAATGGCTACGGGCTCTCAACACCCATAAATGAGCAATTTGCTTGCGAGCAATTGGCGCACAGGGCCAAAGGCTATGGTATTGAAGGTGTTACCATAAACGGGAATAATATTTTAGATGTTTATTCAACTATTGATAAATACGCCAAATCAATTAGAAAAAATCCGCGGCCTATTTTAATCGAGTGTATGACATTTAGAATGCGCGGACATGAAGAGGCATCAGGTGTTAAATATGTTCCAAAGCATTTGTTTGAAACCTGGGAGAAAAAAGACCCATTGGTTAATTACGAAAATTGGCTTTTGCAGAAACGGGTATTAACCAATGATTTAATTGATGAGTTTAGGGCAAACAATAAAAATGAGATCAGTAAGGCCCTTGATTCAGCTTTTGCCCTGCCTACACCAAAGGTTGATTTACAAACCGAATTGGGTGATGTTTACCAAAAGCACCAAGTTGCTAGTGTGGCTGCTAATGAGGGTGCAAAATCAGATAAACGATTGGTTGATGCTTGTAAAGATGCTCTAGACCAAGCCCTAGAAAACTGGAGTAACCTTATAATAATGGGGCAAGATGTTGCTGAGTACGGAGGTGTTTTTAAAATAACTGAGGGGTTTGTGCAAAAACACGGAAAACATAGGGTGCTTAATACACCCATTTGCGAATCGGCAATTGTTGGAATTGGGGTAGGCTTATCGTTAAAGGGAATTAAGGCTGTTGTTGAAATGCAGTTTTCTGATTTTGTTAGTTGTGCTTTTACTCAAATTGTAAATAATGCGGCTAAGCTTCATTATAGGTGGAATCAAAATGCCGATTTGGTAATTAGAATGCCAACAGGTGCAGGGGTAGGTGCGGGCCCTTTTCATTCTCAAAGTACCGAGGCTTGGTTTGCGCATACACCTGGTTTAAAAGTGGTTTATCCGTCAAATCCTTATGATGCCAAAGGCCTATTGTTATCGTCAATAGATGATCCTAACCCTGTTATGTTTTTTGAACATAAAGCGCTTTATCGCTCGGTATCGGGGCAAATACCCGATGGTTTTTATACCATACCAATAGGCAAAGCACACACAGTACAAAGTGGTACCGATATAAGTATAATTACCTATGGTGCGGGCGTGCATTGGGCGGTAGAAATAGCAAAAGAGCTCAGTACCATTTCAATTGAAATTATTGATTTGCGAACATTAATACCTTGGGATAAACAAGCAGTGCAACAAACCGTAGAAAAAACTGGTAAAGTGTTGGTTTTGCATGAAGACACCCAAACCTTAGGCATTGGTTCAGAACTTGCATCATGGATTAGTGAAAACGTGTTTGAATACTTAGACGGTCCTGTAAAACGTTTAGGTGCGCTTGACACACCTGTACCTTTTGAGCAAGGCTTAGAAGCCCAATACTTACCAAAAAGCAGGTTGAAAGATGCATTAGAACAGCTTTACTGTTATTAATTAGGTTGTATTTGTAATTTCCGTTAACGGGTTTCATGCATATTAAATTAGCTTAATGGAGCTGCTAACAAGGTTTATGTGTCGATTTGGTATCGTCTTAATATTGTTCTGTATTCCAATTATTGGAATATCTCAGGATTGTAGGATTAACTACAACAAAATTGATATTGAAAATGGGCTAAATACATCGTATATAAATGATGTAACTACCGATGAATTTGGTTTTTTATGGATTGCCACCGAAGATGGTGTTAACCGCTATGATGGTAAAAATTCAATAGGTATAAGAAAAGGTATAGATTCAGTTTCGTTAAATTTTGAAAATGTACAAAGCATTTGTGCACTTGAAAACCAAAAGTTGCTGGTAGGTGGGCTAAATGGTCAATTACAATTTCTTGATTTAAGTATTGCAAAAAGCAAAAGCATTGAACTTAATGCACTTTTAAATAAGCCTATTAATGATATTGTTAAAAGCAGAGATAAAATTTATTTAAATCTTGGAAACGAGCTATTAGTGCTTAATAATGAATCGTTTAGCATTAATGAGCAGCTTTCGAATAAGAACACCGGCGAAATATACTTTTTAAAGAAAGACAACTTGGGCATAGTGTGGATGAGCACATCAAATGGCTTATTTATTTTAAGAGATGGTGGCAAGCTTAATAAAATCCCAAATACCCAAAACCTTGGCCTAATCGATATATCATCAGATCAAAATGGCTATTGGGCAATTAGCCAAAATTCAATTTATAAAATTAGTTCGCAGTTACGCATTCAAAAAATGCAAATTGATGGCTTTAATGCAGGTATGTATGGCTTTACCGTAATTGGTGTTTACAATGATTATTTACTTTTGGGTAGCGACGAAAACGGTTTTTGGATGCTTAACAAAAGCAACAATAGTGTAAATAGCTGTTATAATAATGGCGAGGTTTATCCGTACACATCAATTAATAAAAGTTTTCAGGATATAAGTGGTAATTTATTTTTGGCTACAGCAGGTGATGGAGTAATTCATTTAAACTTGAGCTCGGTTTTTTCGCCCATAAATGCCCTTGGGTTAAAAAATAGAACGGTTTATAATGCCAATGTGCATTGTTTTCAGCAAAATAGGTTATACCTTTTTCAAGCCAATCAAATCAATGTTTTTGATGCCGAGCTTAATCAAATTAATTCTATTAAACTAAGGTTTAGCAATAAGCAAATGGTAAACGCCATGGCTAAAGTTGGTAGTAAATTTTACCTAGCAACTAATGGCGGAGTGGCAGTTTTTGATTCTACGGGTAGGCAAATAGATAATCTCATTCACAATGAGAAAAATGAGCTTTCAATACAATCAAATTTGGTTAATCAAATATCTTTTAATGGTAGTATTCTTTTTGTAGGTACATCAAAAGGGCTTTCTCAAATAGATCCAAAAACAGGAATTGCAAAGCGATTTGAAAACATACCGGTTAAAACCCTTGCACTGTGGAGCTCAAAAAACAAAACTTTTGCAGCCACCGAGTATGCGGTTTACAAAGTAGCATCTGATTATGCCACCAATTTAAAAATTGACGGAGTGCAGCAAAGTGCTTTTAGTACAATTACCAGCCTTTACGCTCAAAATAATATTCTTTGGATTGGTACCAG
>JBMYOR010000144.1:0-6583 GCA_049599535.1 Bacteroidia bacterium
TCCTGAGATTATTCAAGAAGGTAAAGACATTACGATAGTTACTTACGGGCCTTGTGTTTACATAGCGCAAGAAGCCATTGCTGAGTTGGCTAAAGTTGGAATATCAGCAGAACTTATAGATGTTCAAACGTTGCTACCATTTGATAAGCACCATATCATTCTAGGTTCACTTCAAAAAACAAATCGCATCTTATTTTTAGATGAAGATGTGCCTGGCGGAACAACGGCCTATATGATGCAACAAGTACTTGACAAGCAGGGCGGATACTATCACTTAGATAGCGAGCCTAAATGCCTGAGCGCCCATGCGCACCGACCAGCTTATGCTACCGATGGTGATTATTTCTCAAAACCTAATGCAGAAGATATTTTCGACACGGTTTACGGCATGATGGGCGAAGTTGCCCCAGATCGTTTTCCTTCTATTTATTAATTATGTCGTTTTTTAAAGAACACGGAATAAGGCTCGGTTTTATAAGCGCAGCATTTGCAATAGTACTTCAACTAGTACTTTTTAGTCTTGGAGCTGAAAAATACCTAAGCGGGTGGACCTCGGTTAGCTTTTTTATGATGCTTACTTTGGCATTTGTTGCTGGCGCCCTTGAACTGAGAAGCAACGGTGGTACTTCAATTACTTTTCAGCGATCACTAATGGTGGTGTTTACGGTAATGGTAATTACCGAGTTTTTTGCAGTAATTACCGAATTTAGCGTATACAATGTAATTGACCCTGATTTTTACATCGAAGCCAAAGAGATTCGCATTGCCCAAACTATTGAATCATTCGAAAGTTTTAGTAACGTAATTGATTATAATGACTCTGACCTTGACGAGATTATGGAAGAGGTTGAGAAAGCAGATTTTCAATTTTATGTTTCAAATGCTGCGTTAAAGTTCGTTATGTGGTTGTGCATCGATTTTTTGTTTGCCTTAATTTTGGCAGCAATCATTAAAAAAGACCCCCCAGTAAGTGAGCGAACAAATTGATATTAGCGTAGTAGTACCACTTTTAAATGAAGAAGAGTCGCTACCCGAATTGAGCGAATGGATTGATAGAGTAATGCAAGAGCATAACTATAGTTATGAAATTGTTTTTATAAACGACGGCAGTACCGACAATTCATGGGAAGTAATTAAATCGCTTGCTGAAAAAAATGATAGTATTAAGGGCATTTCGTTTAGAAGAAACTATGGCAAATCGGCTGCCCTACACGAAGGTTTTTTAGCTGTACAGGGCGATGTAGTAATTACAATGGATGCTGACCTACAAGATAGCCCTGATGAGATTCCAGAACTTTATAAATTAATTAAAGAAGAAGGCTACGATTTAATTAGCGGTTGGAAGAAAAAACGATACGATCCAATAACCAAAACAATCCCTACCAAATTATATAACGGAGTTACCCGATGGGTATCTGGTATTAATCTCAATGACTTTAACTGTGGCTTAAAATCGTATAAACGCGATGTGGTTAAAAGCATTGAAGTTTATGGAGAAATGCACCGTTATATCCCCGTAATTGCTAAATGGGCGGGTTTTAAAAAAATAGGTGAAAAAGTAGTAGAGCACCGAGCCCGTAAATACGGTAGTACTAAGTTTGGTTTAGAGCGATTTGTAAATGGTTTTCTAGATCTAATGTCCATCACCTTTGTAAGTCGATTCGGTAAAAAACCAATGCACTTTTTTGGCTTGTTGGGTACACTTTTCTTTTTTATTGGTTCCGTTATTGCCCTGTGGCTTGTAGGTGAAAAATTATACTTTGCTTGGATACTAAATGAAACCATGCAAAGAGAAGTTACCGCAAAACCCTTATTCTATATTGCGCTGACTACGGCCATTATTGGTGCACAAATGTTCTTAGCTGGTTTTATTGCAGAACTAATGAGTAGAAACTCACCCGTAAGAAATTACTACCATAAGAAAGATACCTTGCGTGTAGATATAAAGTAATTAAACCCCGTTTACATTGAAACACATAAGTCTTGCACTTATTTTGTTCTGCTTAAGTTTTCAAAAGACCAAAACTTTTGATAAAAGCGCAATTACCGCAGCAGCAAGGCTATTACAACTCATTGAAAGCAAAGCATATAGTAAGATTGATGCTGAATTTTTAACAAAGCGCAATTATTATTATAAAAAGTATGCGGGTGCACCGCCTAGTATTTATTGGGATACAGAATCAAGTAAAGGCATTGAACTTGCACTTGGGGTTAATCACCATTTTTTGAGCCCGAATAAGCATGATATTATACAAGACACTACAAGCTATATATGTGCCAATAATGGTTGGAGTAAAGCGGGTGTGTTTATAGATAACGACCCCAGCAATTTCAACTTTGATAACGTAATGTTTCACCGAAACAAATACGAATTCGAAAATTTTTCAGATGATGAGATTGCATTTGCCAAAAACGTGAAAGAAAATGGATATAGAATTGTGGTTACCAAACATGATTTGGTTTTTTGGCTAATTAAGATTGAACAAAAGTGGCAACTGTATGCCATTGATTTCGATTTACTTTGTGGGGTTTAATAGCCAATAAGTTTACTGTTTTTAAAGATTTATTTGCGCTTCGACTTTGTTTGCATGAGCATACTAAAACCAAATTCATGAAAACCGCTTACACAACTATCTTACTTTTATTATCATTATTTTTTTATAAACAAGCTGTTGCGCAAATAGACGAAAGGCAATCAGGTGCTTGGTATATGTATTTCTACAACACCACATTCGGTAGCAGTCCTTGGGGCATTCAAGGTGATTTTCAGTTAAGACAGTGGAACACTTTTGGAGATCTTGAACAATTGCTGCTGCGCAGTGGTATTACATACAAACCTAAAAACGCTCAAATAAAATTTACTTTAGGCTACGGCAATATTACTAGCGGTGTTTTTGGCAACGACAATTCAAAAACATTTGAAAATAGAATTTATCAAGAAGCACTTTACCCGCTAAGGTTTGGTAAAAGAATTTATTCAAATCATAGATTTAGGTTTGAGCAAAGATTTGCTAAAAATCAAAACCTAAGAACAAGAGTGCGCTATAACCTTTTTTTAAATGTTGCTTTAAATAAACCTGAAATTGAAAAAGGAAGCATTTATCTAGCCCTTTACAACGAAATTTTTATAAACGGACAGAGAAATTTTGGTGGTTCAAACAGTGTAGAAATTTTTGATAGAAACAGATCCTATTTAGCTTTGGGTTATGGGATAAAGTCAAATTTAAAAATTCAACTAGGCTTAATGAGACAAGTAACCGATAGTTGGAACAAAAATCAATTTCAGTTGAGTATTCATCACAATTTCTCAGTTGCAACTAATTAAAGCGCAGGGCTTTTACCGGAACAATCCTAGTTACAAATCTTGCTGGCAAAAACATGGCTAAAGAACAAACCAAAAGAGTTCCTAAATCTATGAGTAAAAAGTAGAGCCAATTAAACTCTACAGGAACATGGGTAACGTAGTAATCGGCAGATAGACTAACAATTTGAAAATGATGTTGAAGGGCCATTAATCCTAAGCCCAATACATTGCCTATTAAAAGACCATAACCAATAAATAAGGCTGCATTATAAACAAATACCCTTTGCAAACCTGCATTTTGATAACCCAGTGATTTTAAAATTCCAACCATTTGTGTACGCTCTAAAATCATAATAAGCAACGCTGTAACCATATTAATTACCGCTACAATAGTCATTAAAATAATAATAATCTGAACGTTCTGATTTAATAATCCTAACCAATCAAATATTTGCGGAAATCGATTCATAATTGACATGCTGTTTAAGTTTATGTCAATAGCAAACCTTAAATTACTATTTAATTCACTTATTTCATCTTTTTCAGTTGCGCTTACCAATACCTCATATCCACCAATTTCATTTTTTCGCCAACCGCTTACCTGCCTTATTATATCTAAATCGGTAAGAATGTATATATTATCAACTTCTTCAATATCGGTTTGATAAATACCAACTACCCTAACCTTCTTTATCAACGGAGGATCTTGAACAAACCAAATGGTTGCACTCATACCCGTATCGAGCATAAGTTTATTGGCTAAGGTATTTGACACCACCACTTCTTTATCTTGCTGGTTAGGTTTAAATTCAATAAACCTACCTTTTAGCAAGCTTTGGGTAAAAAAGTCAATTTTGTAACTTGAGTCAACACCTTTTAAAACAACACCTTCAAAGTCTTCTCCATTTTTTAATATACCGGGCTTTAGTGCAAACGGCTGTATGTGCTCTACCTGATCAAATGATTCAACATTTTTACGTGTTAAAGCACTATCAGTAAATGGCTTATTTTCAAATGAAGAGTTAAGAAACTCTCCACTAATCTGTATTGGTGCAGCAAAACCCGTTATTTTACTTTCAATTTCATTTTTAAAACCAACCACTACGCCAACAGTAATAATCATAACCGCTACACTCAAAGCAATTGCTGCAATAGCAAGTCTTACTATCAACTTTGAGAACTTTCTGTTGGATTTAAAGGATATTCGCCGTGCTATGTGTAAATCAAGATTCAAAAAAACCGCCTTATTTATATTGGCAATATTAGTAGCCAATGTGTTCTTATCGTTTCAAAACGCTAATGAAATTAAAACTGGTGCCGATCAACCTGAAAAATACCTACCACTAATTAAGGGTAAAAAGGTTGCAGTGGTAGCCAATCAAACCAGTGTTTTACTGCCTAAAAAACAGCACTTAGTAGATTTTTTAGTTGACAAAGAAGTTAATTTAGTGAGAATTTTTGCGCCAGAACATGGGTTTAGAGGCAATTACTCGGCGGGTGCCCATGTAAAAAACGGCAAGGATAGCCAAACCGGACTACCAATTGTTTCGCTTTATGGTAATAATAAAAAACCTACAGCAGATCAAATGGCCGGTTTAGATATTTTAATTTTTGATATTCAAGATGTGGGGGCTCGATTTTATACCTACATAAGCACTATGCACTACGTAATGGAAGCAGCCGCCGAAAACGGGGTAAAAGTGCTTGTACTTGACCGACCAAATCCACACGGATGGCATGTAGAAGGTCCTGTTTTAAAAGATGGTTACCAATCATTTGTAGGTATGCATCATGTACCCATTATACACGGAATGACCATTGGCGAGTATGCTAAAATGATTAACAGTGAAGGCTGGTTAAAAAATGGTGTAAAGTGCGATTTGGAGATTGTGAAAATGAAAAGCTGGACTCACAAAACCCAGTACTCCTTACCAATTGCTCCATCCCCAAATTTACCAAATGACCTAAGTATTAACTTATATCCTTCTCTTTGTTTGTTCGAAGGCACACCCATATCTGTTGGCAGGGGAACTAATACTCCTTTCCAAGTAATTGGACATCCAAGCTTTAAACCTGATAATTTAGGTCAATACAGCTTTACCCCCTTAAGCATTCCTGGTGTAAGTAAATATCCAAAGCATGAAAACAAGCTTTGTTACGGAAAATCATTTTCAGTAGTAAAGGATCTCGAAAATATTACTCGTGGCGCCTTTGACCTCGGCTACTTGATTAAATGCTACCAAACCATTGAAAATAAAGATGACTTTTTTACACCCTTTTTTAATAAACTAGCAGGCAATGGCGAGCTACAAAATCAAATAAAAAACGGCATCTCAATTTCTGAAATTGAGAAATCATGGCAACCTGACCTAGATAAATTCAAAAAAACAAGAACAAAATATTTATTGTACCCTTAGCTGTTAATAATTCCAAAAAAGATTAATGATAGGTCTGACTTAGACCATTTACCAAAATAAGCAACCTCTTTATTAATATATTTGCTTTAGTTCTATAAACTAACAGTACAACTATGCGCAAACTCTACATTCTATTTCTGCTATTTGGTATACTAGCATTTCAGGTTAAGGCTCAAAACTTTACTCCAGATCAAGATACGATTACAGGAACATTTGCGGCCGATAATGATGAGCATAAAATTAAAATTCTTATTAATACTGAAGAATCAGCCCTTACCCTAAGATGGAGAGTACTTGAAAAAGAAATGCCATCAGAATGGGGAAACTCTCTTTGCGACAATTTTCAATGCTACTTTGATGTAGGAGTAGGCAGTTCAAAAGAGTCGTCAGAAATTTCTAACGAAACTAACCTACCATTAGAAGCTGGAGTAAATGCCAATGGTGTTGGTGGAGAAGGCAAGCTTGTAGTAAAGGTTTTTGATATTAACGATTCGTCAAACGCCGATACTGTTACTTTTATTTGGAATATGACTGTTGGTACTAACGAAGTAGAAAAGACGCAGTTTAACGTGTACCCTAACCCAGTTACATCTACCCTAAACATATCTTTTGAGAAAGTTATTAAAAATAATATTCAGGTTAAAGTTTATAACCTAGTGGGCCAAGAGCAACGGAATGTTGATGTGAATCAGAATTTAAACTCTGTTTCGATCGACGTTAGAAAATTAAACAACGGTACTTACTTAGTACAGTTTATTAATGCAAATGGTAAAATGACTACTCAACGTTTTACCAAAAGAATGTAGAATTTTAGTAATTACAATATTGCAAAAGCCTCCCATTTGGGAGGCTTTTTTTGTTA
>JBMYOR010000145.1:0-6561 GCA_049599535.1 Bacteroidia bacterium
AAAAAGAAATAACATTTAACATTAAAAAAAAATTAACACATAAAGAAAAAGAATTTGCTCTTCAAGAGATACATAAACTTTATCGCCTTCAACTTTAACTGAAATCCCTTTGTCTTCATAACTTAAAAGTGCTTTTGTAATACGCTCTTTTAAGGTACTCATTAGCGAGTCTCGCTCATTTATTGCGTTTTGCAACTCTTTTACTTTATTTTCTCTCGATACAAGATCTTTCTGAAGATCTGTTAAATAAGTATCGCGCTCATTTAATTTCTCCTCTTTCTCATCGAGTTGTTTTTTAAGTTTAATAAGTTCAGAATATAGCTGTTGGTTTTTTGCTTCGCTTTGAGCTGCCATTTGTTTGTTTACAGCAACTTGTTTTTCAAGTGCTTCATTCAAATCTTTATTAGCAGTACGCAGTCTACGGTAATTTCTACCCATTGATAAGGTATCTTGCTCAAGAGAAGCATTGAGTCTGTTTAAATCTTTAACATCTTCTTCGGCTTCTTTTAAAAGCTTCTCGTTTCTCTTAAGTTGCTCTTCTTTTATCTCAAGATCTTCCTTACAATCTTCTTTGGCTTTTTCAATAGCGGCTAATTTGGTCTCAAGGTCTTCAACCACCCGTGGCGAAACACACGATGCCAATAAAATAAATGAAAAAAATACAAGTTTGATGTTCTTATTCATTGAATTAGAATTTGATGCAAAAGTGAATTATCTCACACGCATAATCTATTCAAATTCTAAACAAAAGGATACAAATGAGTTAAAAACCTATGATTTATTGCTGAAACTCTCTAATTAAACTCAAAATGAGTAATACCGTAGTCTTGATGAGAATCAATATGAATGATTTTTTTGTGTTTCCACATCCATTTCATTCGGGTAGATGGAAAGCCTCTAGTTAAAAACGCCTGTAAATAAGGGTGCACTTGTAATTTAATGGTAGAATTAGAACCTTGAGAAACTTCTTGAATTCTATTTTCTATTTGTTCGGCCACCATTAGGGTGGGGGCCGCATTGCCAGTTCCTTTACAAACTGGGCATACTGGTTTATCGTCGCTTGTATTTTCAGGCCTAACCCTTTGGCGCGTAATCTGAATTAACCCAAACCTTGTAGGGGGCAATATGGTATGCTTTGCCCTGTCATCGGCCATTTGCTCTTTTACGGCAGCAAATAGTTTTTTGCGGTTATCGGCATTACGCATATCAATAAAATCGATTACTATAATACCGCCCATATCCCTAAGGCGTAATTGCCTTGCTATTTCTGAAGCAGCTTCAATATTGGTTTTTAGCGCAGTTTCTTCTTGGTCTTGATTTTTTAATCTTTTACTGCCGCTATTTACGTCAATTACGTGCATAGCTTCAGTATGTTCAATCACCAAATATGCACCACCACCAATGTTTACAATTTTGCCAAAAAGCGATTGTAATTGTCGGTTTATATTAAGCTCAGAAAATAAAGGAATGTGATTTTTGGGTTCGCTTAGCCTAACTACTTCTTTTTTATCAGGAGCAATAGTGTTTACATACGCTTTTAACTCGTTGTAAAGGGCTTTGCTGTCAACGGTTACTTTTTCAAACGAGTCGTTAAACATATCGCGAAGCAAAAGCTCAACTTTTTGCGGTTCGCGATAAAGAATTTTTTTGTTTGACTTAAGGTTTTGATAAATGCTTTTCCATTTGTTGATTAACTCTTTTAGGTCTTGGTCAAGTTCATTTACCGATCGTCCGTCGCTAGCAGTTCTAACAATTACTCCAAATCCCTTTGGTTTAATTGATCTAATGAGCTCTTTAAGTCTAGCGCGCTCATCGCTCGAACCAATTTTTTTTGAAACTGATACATTATCTGCAAATGGAATAAGGATTACATACCTACCGGGCAACGATATTGCCGATGTTAATCTAGGGCCTTTTGTTGATATGGGTTCTTTCATTATTTGAACCACAATATGCTCGCCAGAGTTAAAAACCTCGGTAATCTTGCCATCTTTATGAATTGGGGGTACAAATTCAAAAGGAGCAAGTAAATGCGTGTGTATTCGCTTATGCTTTAGATCAGTGATAAACTTCTTAAATGAAGGAATATCAGGGCCTAAATCATGATAATGTAAAAACGCATCTTTTTGATAACCAATATCAACAAAAACCGCATTTAAGCCAGGCATTACCTTTTTTACTTTACCCAAGTACATATCGCCAACCTGAAATTCACCACCGTAATGTTCTTGATGAATTTCAATAAGCTTACCATTGCGCAACAGGGCAATCTCTGCCCCATTGGCACTTGTTTGTACCACTAATTCTTTTCCCAAAAGATTTGGATTATGTTAAAGTAAAAAAGGGCTTGCTTCAAAGCATGAAGTGCCCGTTAAAAAAAATCGAAACTATGAGAAACTACTTTCTCTTTTTGTGACGGTTTTTTCTAAGTCTTTTCTTTCTCTTGTGGGTTGAGATTTTATGTCTTTTTCTTTTTTTACCGCAAGGCATAACTGTATTTTTTAATTACTGTTTAACTGTTCAATAAATTTCAATGCGCGTTCTCTTGATACATCGCTGTTGGTTAATTCTGTGTATTTCATAATGGTACTTTTAGCCATTTCTTTATTGCCTGCTTTTAAATAGGCAGTGGCTAGGTACTCATAAAAAGATGCTTCTTCAGGTTTAAGCGAAGTGAGTTTTTCAAGCCTCACTACAGCTTTATCGTATTGTCCAGATTTCATTGACAAATAGGCTAAATAGTAAAGAGCATCAACATTATTTGAATCTTGTTGAATTACTTCTCTTAATAGTCCTACACCTGTCATAGGTGAAACACCTTTGGGCAATAACTCCATGTACGAAACACCAAGCTCAGATTTAGCTTTTAAATTATTGGGATCAAGCTCAACAACCTTGCTCAAAGTAACAATCGTATGATTGCCAATTTCTCTACGAGCAAATGAATCGTTGGTTCGATTTACCAAATTAAAATACTTAGATCCAGCCTTGTACCAATGATTTGCATCATTAGTAAGTGTAGCTAATTTTTCAAAATAGTAGCCAGCAAACAAACTATGGCCTAAACTATCCCAAATATTAGCAACTTTAGGAATCCATTTTACCGAATCAGAAATTGGCTCGGAATAAAGGTTTCCAAAACTTAATGAAATACTATCTTTAGCTAACTCCAAATCAATGGCCGATTGAATATTAAAATCCCAATCAGATTGGTTTGGTAACTTAACTTCAGAACTTAGCTCAAGCTTATCCTGAGCCGAATTTTTACCCTTAATGTACAAGGTAATAACCAAAAGGCTTATAAAAAGCACCACAGCGATTTGTATAAGCCTCTTGTTCATGATTATTCTTTTCCTGTAGTTCCGTCTTTAACTTGGGCTACAAAAGTTTTTGAAGGTTTAAATGCAGGAACATAATGAGGTTCTATGATCATCGATGTATTCTTGGCAATGTTTCGAGCAACTTTACGCGCTCGTTTTCTTACTACAAAAGACCCGAATCCTCTGAAGTAAACATTGTTGCCATCGGCCATAGTGTCCTTCATCACGTCAAAAAAAGTTTCAACAACTCTTTGTACATCTACCTTTTCTATGCCAGTTTTGTTGGCTATTTCATTTACTACGTCAGCTTTAGTCACGCTTATGTATTTAATTGTTTTACAATTAGTTAATCAGGGCTCAAAAAAGCGAGTGCAAATATACTACTTATTTTAACCCCATAATTATAAAAGTTAATTATTAAAATAATACCCTTAAATGATTGATTTACTTAGAGATGAGCTTATAAAATGGTACAGAATGAACGGGAGATCGCTGCCTTGGCGAGAAGTTACTGATCCATATCAAATTTGGTTGTCAGAAATTATTCTTCAACAAACTAGGGTAAATCAAGGTATGCCCTATTATTTCAAGTTTGTTGAGAAGTATAAGACGGTACATGATTTAGCTAATGCGAGCGAGCAAGATGTATTAAATACGTGGCAGGGTTTGGGTTACTATTCAAGAGCACGTAACTTGCATACCACTGCAAAATACATTTCAATTGAGTTGAATGGTGTTTTTCCTGATAATTATGATGACATTTTAAAACTAAAAGGAGTAGGGGCGTATACGGCAGCCGCAATTGCTTCAGCCGCTTTTAACCAGCCAAAGGCTGTGCTCGATGGTAATGTTTTTAGGGTTTTAGCCAGGATTTTTAATATTGATAAAAATATTGCGGATGTTAAATCGCGTCCGATTTTCCAAAAAATAGCTGATGATCTATTAGATCAAAAAAATCCTGCCGAATTTAATCAGGCCATGATGGACTTTGGCGCTACACAATGTTCGCCTAAATCACCAAACTGTATTACTTGCCCTGTAAACCAACATTGCAAGGCTGTGCAGCTGGGTAGGGTAAGCCAATTGCCTGTAAAAGTTAAAAATCTAAAGCGAACTACTCGATACTTCCATTTTTTTGTAAGCGAGCAAAAAACGAACGTTTATCTTCAAAAAAGGGTATCAAAAGGTATTTGGCAGGGCTTGTTTCAGTTGCCTTTAATAGAAACTAAAGGCGCTCAATTTGATACAGAATTAACAGAAGCATTTATGCATAATAATTCTGTACCCAAATTGGTTTTTGAAAAAATGCATAAGCTTACGCACCAAGATATTGTAGCCAGGTTTTATGAGTTAAAGGGCGATATTAAGGTAAATGGATACACCAAGGTGCATGTAGATGAATTATCAAATTATCCTATTCCAAGGCTTATTGATATGTTTTTTCAATCATGGTTGTAAATGCAACAAACAATGAACCTAAATATTTGATAGATTTAAAGATATTTGTGGACTAACTGAATCTGATATGAGCGTAAATAAGGTAATGCTAATTGGAAGACTAGGAAAAGATCCTGAAGTAAGATATATAAATGATAATGTGGCAGTTGCAAATTTTTCAATTGCAACAGGCGAAACGTACAAAGATTCAAATGGAAATAGAATAGAAAAAACTGAGTGGCACAATATTGTAGTTTGGAGAGGACTTGCTGATGTAGCCGGTAAGTATTTAAAAAAAGGCTCTCAGATTTACTTAGAAGGAAAATTACAAACGCGCAGTTATGATGATCAGAGTGGCAACAAAAGGTACATTACTGAAGTTGTTGCAAATGATTTTAGAATGTTAGATACTCGAGGTGGCCAAAACGGGGGCAACGATCAGGGGCAAGGCGGTCAGCAAAATCAGCAAGGCGGCTATCAGCAAAACAATATGCAGGGTGGTGTTTCAGAAAGTAATGCAACATCACAATCGGTTGAAGACGATTTACCATTTTAGTTAACTAATTAAAACACTAATGGAGCCTGACGGGGAACCTGGTAGTCTACAAATATTTTATCTTTTATTAGCCACAAACACCGAGTCAATCTCGGCTTTGGTTTTTCAAATTATTACGCTTTTATTGTTATTGCTATTATCCGCCTTAGTATCGGGTTCTGAGGTGGCTTTTTTTTCAATTAAGGGAGAAGAGTTAGCCAATATAAAAGGCAGTGATAACAAAAGCGATAAACTTATTTTACAGCTACTTAAAAAGCCCAAGCGCCTTTTAGCTACAATATTGATTACAAATAATGTAGTAAACATAGCCATTGTAGTATTGTCATCGGCCGTTACGGGGGCGCTATTAAGCCTTCAAAACGAAATTCTCGAATTTGTAATCCAGGTAGTAGTTGTTACTTTTTTATTGGTGCTTTTGGGTGAGGTAACACCAAAAATTTACGCCCAATACCGAAATGTGCAAATGGCAAGGTTGGTAGCTTATCCAATGAACTTTTTCAACACCATATTCTACCCGTTTTCGCAAGCTTTGGTGAAATCATCAAGTTTTTTTGAAAAGCGCATTAGTCGCTACCAATCAGAATTATCTAAAGAGGAGCTAAACGAGGCAATAGAACTCACATCTGATGACGAGACCAGCCAAGAGGAAAAGAACATTTTAAAAGGAATTGTAAATTTTGGAGATATTAAGGTTAAGCAGATTATGAAACCACGGCAAGAAACCGTAGCTTACTCTTGCGATGTTGATTTTGCTGAACTCAAATCTGAAATTAATAAGTACAGGTACTCAAGATTGCCCATTTTTGATGGAGACCTTGATTCAATTCAAGGCATTTTACATGTTAAAGATTTACTGCCACACTTAAGCGAACCCGATGATTTTGATTGGAAACCGCTAATGCGTAAGCCATATTTTGTTCCTGAAGTAAAGGAGATTGATGAATTGCTAAAAGATTTTCAGTCAAAAAAAATGCATATGGCTATAGTGGTTGATGAATACGGGGGAACAGAAGGGGTAGTAACCCTAGAAGATGTATTAGAAGAAATTGTAGGCGAAATACACGATGAATTTGATAGTAATGAAATTTTTTATTCGGTATTAGAAGAAGGTATTGTGGTTTTTGACGGAAAAACATCTTTGAGTGATGTAGTTAAGGTAATGAAACTTGATGCTGAGCTTTTTGATGAGTTTAGGAGTAATGTTGAGAGCATTGGTGGTTTGGCTACTGAGATTAATGGTAAAGTACC
>JBMYOR010000146.1:0-6475 GCA_049599535.1 Bacteroidia bacterium
AATGGTATGCAAAATTTTCAGGTATGGATATTGTACCGCCTGCCATCGAGACTGGTCCCTTACTAGCCATCGTCACTTCAATGCTCGGCGTCGCGGGTATGCGCTCTTTCGAAAAGGCGAAAGGAATTGCACAAATTAGCGGTTACTTTTATCAGCAGCACGATCCTGATTTTAAAAATGATTCAACCATTAGTGTTTTTGACAATAAATATTATAATGACCAGCAATATTTTAGCCGCATTATAAGCTTTGATAAAACCTTTAATTTTAAACAAGAATACGGTGGCACTTTAGATCATTTCTTTTACACCGATAGGCTTGGTGGTCATCAATGGCTACCCAATGGCAATTTGCTCATTACATCATCACGAGAAGGCAAAGTGTTTGAAGTAACACCAAGCGGCAAAACGGTTTGGATTTTCACCAATACTTCAGATGCCAAAGCCGCTGTAATCTTTGATGCATATAAACTATAAATCTATCAGTAAATCAGGAATTTAACCCCTAGATCAAGAATGCTTTGAATTGATTATGGAAGCGATTGTAATCGTTCGCTACTGATCAGAAACGATGGAATTTCTTCAAACAAATTCAACTTTGGAATCATTCACGACCCCCCAATAATACTATTCGAACCCTGAAAAATAGATCAACCTTTTTTCGTTATCCATAGCCAATTCAAAGCTGTATGCATCATCATAATTTAGCACCGTATCAAAATCTGCATAACTTAATTGGTATTTTTCAAAAAGCATATTTTGTATATTACTTGCAGTAATTTTTCCAATAGTATATTGTTTATTTTCTATCATAATTAGATGCTTTGCCTTTGTGTATTCAATAGAATCAAATAAAATCACACCACAAGTTAAGCCCCCGCTTACATACCCTTTAACATCACTTACTCCGTTCAAACTAATATTACAACCTGATTTGCTTTTAAAATACGAAGTATAATATCCATCGGTATGATAATATGACAAAAAAACCAGGGTGAAAACTAACAATAACGCCCCTAAATAAAATCCAATAGCCAGCAAACTATTGATAAGTGTTTGCTTAAAGCCAATTTTTTTAATTATTGAATAAAAAAAGCCCGCCAATGCAAAAATCACAAATGGCACAGTTAAAATCGCTGCGGCAAGTAAAAAATCTAATTCAACATCGGGCTGTATCATTTTACAATAATCATAAAATCAATCGCTGTTTAGTATTAAGCATCTAAAAAAAATCTTCCGATTTCTTAAAATATCTTTATAAATTGCAGAAATCAATCCGCAACTATATGAGAATGAAAAGCTTTTACCTAAAACCTACTTCAATTTTCGTGTTTTTACTTGCCTTTTTATTGAGCCAAAATGTAACCGCGCAGCTCTCAGGCAATTACACTATTGACCCTACTAAGGTACCGAGCAGCACTAATTATGCAAATTTTAGCGCCGCCATTGCTGACCTTGTTTCGGGTTCAAGAACTGATTCTGGCCCAGATCAGGGTCCTGGTGTAAGTGGCGCAGTAACCATTACCGCCTACGATACGGTATATCGCTCTCAGCAACTTTCAATTGGGGCAATTACAGGTGCATCGGCAACAAATACTGTCACGTTTACTTCGGCCAGCGCCGATAGCTCAATATGTACATTACAAAACCCATCAAAAACTAGCTCTGGTGGCGATTTTGTAATTCAACTGAACGGTTGCGATTTTGTTACCTTTAATAGCATTGGTATTGAACGTACAGGAGACAACACATATTCTACAGTAATTGATATAACCAATACCTCTAATAATTGCTCCTTTACCAACTGCTTAATAAAAGGCCGCAAAGTTCCCAGCAACTCATCTAATGGTTTTGTATACGGCATTGGTTCTTTGGTACTTTACAGCGGTGTAGGAAATAACACCGTTTTATCAAACAATAAAATGATTTATGGCTATAATGGAATTTATTCTACCACCGCAAACAGCGGAATTAGAATTTTAAATAATGTGCTTGACACTATTGGCTCATCAGGCATTTATATGTCGGGCCAAAGAGATTTAACCGTTAATGGCAACACCTTTAATATGGGTGATTTTGGGCCCAGTAAAGGGCACTACGTTTCTTATGGCATTAGAGTTGAAACCGCTACTCAATTTGTGTTTACCAATAATAAAATTGATATGATGGCTGTAAATGGCCAAGTAGTACGTGCAGTAATGCTTGCCAATCTTACAGGTAATACGAGCTCATCGAGAAGTTTAGTGGCAAATAACTTTATCACCATGTCTGGTGGCACGGGCAATTGCACTGGTATTGCCTTGTATAATAGCTTTTGGGTAGATATGTTTCATAATAATATAAACATAACATCAAGCCTAAAAAGCGGCGCTTGCTTTTATGTATACCCACAATACTCAAACTCTAATTTAAGATTAATAAATAATACATTAGTGAATAGCGGCGGCGGCTTTGTTTATAGTGTAGATGGCACCAATACTGGTAATATTTCGAGCTTAAGAAACAACGCCTGCTACCACACCGGCACCTATTTAGCCGAGTGGAATGGTAGCGACTATACATCTTTTGCCAATTGGCGCAGTGGCTCACGTAGAGACACCAACTCGGTTTATGCCGATCCTGGCTTTGTAAGTAACCAAGATTTACATGTATCAAACATTGCTTTAAATGGTAAAGGAATGACATCAACCGGAATTACCACCGATATTGATGGCGATAGCCGAAGCTCTACTACACCTGATATTGGAGCCGATGAGTTTTTTCCGGCAAATACCGATATAGGCATTTCTAAATTAGATAGCCCTGCTGCCTTTTGCGCAGGCTCGTATAATGTAAAGGTATCTTTTCAAAACTATGGTATAGATACCATTACAAGTGCTTCGCTAAATTGGTCAGTTAATGGCACTGCACAAAAATCATTTAGCTGGAGTGGTAAATTAGCACCGGGCGCATCAGCTGACGGTATTACCATTGGCACTTATACTTTTTCGGCCAACAAGCCTTACTCTTTTAAATTATGGACATCGGCTCCCAACAGCAAAACTGATGGTAAAAACATAAACGATACCCTATCAATTACCAAGCTTACAGGTATTAGCGGCACTTATACCATTGGCAGCAGCAAAAGCGCCGATTACAAATCTTTTAACGAAGCCATTACCCAAATTACAGCCCGCGGACTATGTGGCGCCACTACTTTTAATATTGAAGATGGCGTTTATAAAGAACAAATAACCCTTACTCAATTAGATGGCATGGGGCCTTCAGCTCCCCTTACTTTTCAAGGCAAAAGCCAAGATAGTAGCAAGGTTGTAATTACCTTACCATCAACTACGGCCACTGGTAATAATAATGCCGCTTGCCAATTGCGCGGTGGTGATAATATTACTTTTAAACATATTACTTTTAAACGAACAGGTTTTAACCCTTTTGCTCATGTGATTCACGTTTTAAATGGATCTCATAATAATACTTTTACCAATTGCCAAATGATTGGAACCGTGGTAACATCTGCCAATGCCAATCTTGATGCTGCCAATATTATTTCTGATCAAGGCAGAGACACCAACAATGTATTTTTAAATAACTATGTAAAACACGGTACTTTTAATATTTATTGGGGCGGTGTGGGTGTTACTGGCGAAACTGGATTAAACATTAGCGGCAATATTTTTGATAGCGCCTATACCAGTGCAATTGATATTCAAAACAACGATAAGTTTTCAATTACTAATAATATATTTAGAACTATTAGAAATACGCTTACCGATAATGCATCAATTAATTTAACATCGTGCGATAGCGCACTAAGCATTACAGGCAATAAAATTAACGACCCCAATGCGCACAAGGGAATTAGATTAACAGATTGTACAGCATCTAACCAAAGCCCATCTATAATTGCTAATAATATGATTACCCGAGAAGACGGACAGGGAATTGAGTTTAACGGCGCCTACAATTACAATGTAGTATTTAACAGCATATACTTTTGGGGCGATGGTGCCGGCAACAGTGCCATTTCAACCACTAATAGCCAAAATGGCGGTATTGGCCTGTACAATAATTGCATTGTAATGGATAGCGGATTGGTTTATAACATTTGGCTAAAAGGCCACATTAGCGGCAGTGATTATAATAATTTCATGAGCGAAAGCGATCCGCAGTTTTTCTTTAATGGTAAATGGTTCAAAACCCTAAACGCCTATAACAAACAAACCAAATTAGATTCAAACTCTTGGAATATTAACCCATATTACATTAGTAGGTACGATTTACACGCCAGAAACACTTCACTAAACGGAGCCGGAACCCCAATAGCCGGTGTGTTTTTAGATTTTGATGGCGAATCGAGAAACAGTACATCTCCAGATATTGGCTGCGATGAGTTTGATGCCCAGCCAAACGATGCGGGAGCAATAACTTTCTCGTCTCCGGCCACCGCCGCTTGCGAAGGCAATAATGATATAAATGTGGTAATTAAAAACTTTGGTACCGATGATTTAAAAAGCGTAACCATAAACTGGGTAAAAGATGGCAACAGCCAAACGGCTTATAATTGGACTGGTAATTTAAAAAGCCTTGAAACCGATACAATAAAACTCGATAGTGATTATTTTGCATCAACATCTACGCTAAAACTATCGGCCTACACCAGCAACCCCAATGGCAAAACCGATGGCTTTACTTATAATGACCAAGTTGATGAAAATAGAGGCTTTTTAGCACTTCCGCTAGCACGTGCGGGTATCGATAAAATTATGTGCCCAGGCGATAGCGTTAGAATCGGAACTAAAGGATCATCTTTTTACACCTACGAATGGTTTGATATTAATAATAATAAAATTGGCGAAGGCGATAGACTTTACGTAAAACCGAGCAGCAGCTTACAGTTTTACCAAAAAGTAACCCACAATACGCAAGGCTGTATAAACTATGATACCCTGTTGGTTGAAGTAGGCGCCGCACCTAAAGTTGATATTATAAGTGATCAAAGCATTTGCCAAGGGGGTTCGATTAGCTTAGGCGGATTAAACCAAAGCGGCAACTCTTATGAGTGGTCAAGTACACCATCGGGCTTTTCATCAACTGTAAGCAATCCTACTGCAAGCCCCAAAAGCTCAACTGTTTATACCTTGTTACAAACCATAGATTCTACCAAGTGCGCTGCATCAGCTACAGTTGAAATCACCGTAAACCCAAAACCGAGCACATTATTAAGCGGCGAAACCACTACCTGCCAAGGCCAAACAATTGAGTACAACACCAATAATGTTAGCAGCAATACCTACACCTGGACCATAAGCAATGCCACCCTACAAAGCGGTACAGGCAATAGCACCGGCACAGTAAAATTTGATAACATAGGTAGTGCAACTGTTCAAATTATTGAAGAAAACAGCTTTGGATGCACCGATACTAGCATTGTAAATGTTGAAGTGGGTATTAACCCAAGTGCCGAATTTAGTTTTAGCAATGTATGTGCAAATGAGGCAATTGAATTTGAAGACCTAAGTACCGATAACTCAGCACGGACTTGGGATTTTGGAAATGGAACTACATCGGCCAAGAAAAAACCGGAAAACACTTATACCAATACCGGCACTTATACCGTGCAACTTATTGCTACTACCGTACTAAATTGTGTTGATACCATTGAAAAGTCTATTGAAATTAGCGACAAGCCTTATGTGTACTTTACTGTAAACGAGACTGCTTGTACGGGCAATAGTATCGATATTTCAAATGCATCGTCGGGCAATGGTACTTACGAGTGGGATTTTGGCGATGGAAGCACAAGTAACGATAACACACCGAGCTATGCCTACAATGCAGCAGGAAGCTACAAAGTACGATTGATTAGAAATAATAATGGCTGTAAAGATTCACTAAAACAAAGCCTTACGGTTAATGAATCTCCAATTGCAACTTTTACCGCAACCGTAGATGGCGCCACCATTAGCCTTACCGCCAATGATCAAAGCCATAGCCAATACGAATGGAATTTTGGTGATGGCAATACCGCAAATGGCACTACTACTAACTATAAGTACAATATTAAAACAGGTTGGGCCAAGGTGTCGCTTACAGTTACAGGTGCCAACGGATGCAGTAGTACAACAACCGACTCAGCATATATTGATGTAAGCTCAATTGGCCAGTTGCCTAGCTACGCCAATTCTATTTCGGTTTACCCTAACCCAACCCACAATAATGCTGTGGTTGACCTAATTCTTGATAAAAACAGTGATTTACAAATACAGCTTTTTGATTTACAAGGGCGCCAAGTAAAATCGCTATTTACAGGTCACCTTACTCGGGGCAACAACAAAATAGAACTCAATAATCTTGCACACCAGCTTAATTCGGGTACTTATATGCTAATTATCAACTTTAATAATGAAGCTACCGTAGCTCAAATGATTCAGATTAGATAACACTTAATATTATAAGAATAAAAGCGGAAGTCAAAATGG
>JBMYOR010000147.1:0-6467 GCA_049599535.1 Bacteroidia bacterium
ATTACTGTTATATCGTATTTACTCATTTGTTCTTTTTAAACTTCAAGAAGCAATCTTGCCGGATCTTCAATTAACTCTTTAACTCTATACAAGAAACTTACAGACTCTTTGCCATCAATAATTCTGTGGTCATAAGAAAGTGCCACATACATTATAGGTCTAATTTTAACTTCGCCGTTAACTGCCATTGGCCTTTGCACAATATTGTGCATACCCAAAATAGCAGATTGATCGCCATTTATTATTGGGGTAGACATCATTGAACCAAATACACCTCCATTGGTAATTGAGAATGTACCACCTTGCATATCGTCAATGCTAATTTTATTATCTCTTGCCTTTAAAGCATAGTTTAGCACTGCTTTTTCTAATTGAGCAAGATTCATTTTTTGAGCATCTCTAATTACAGGAACAACTAGTCCTTTTGATGTAGAAACCGCTATTCCAATATCGGCATAGTTATAGGTTACTATTTGGTTTCCATCAATTTTTCCGTTTACTGAAGGGAACTCGGCCAAGGCTAATGTTACTGCTTTTGTAAAAAAAGACATAAAGCCTAGTCCAACTTCGTGTTTCTCTTTAAACAACTCCTTATACTTTTTCCGCAAATCCATAACGTTACCCATATCAATTTCATTAAATGTGGTAAGCATGGCGGTATTGTTCTTAACTTCAACTAACCTTTTGGCAATGGTTTGTCTAAGTCTCGACATTTTAGTGCTTGTTTCTGCACGCTCTGACGATAGTTGAACAGGTGCAGATTCTGTAGGTTTTGAAGCAGGCTGTGAATTTGAAACGGCTTTTGCATTTTTCGCATCATCTTTGGTTATTCTTCCACCAACACCAGTACCTTTTACAGCATTAGCGCTCATGCCTTTTTCTGCCAATATTTTGGCCGCAGCAGGAGAAGGATGCCCCTTTGAATATGAACTACCCGATTGATCGTTGCTATTATCAACTACTTCAGGTGCTGAATCTACCGTGCTTGGCTCGGTGCCTGATACAGAATCTGAAGTTTCTTCGGGCGCTTGTGCCTCTCTATCAATATTGGCTAGTAAAGCACCTATTTCTAAATCGTCTCCTTCTTCAGCAACAAGGCTAATTACACCCGCTGTTTCAGCAAACAACTCTTGCGATGCTTTATCGGTTTCCATTTCGCAAATAGGCTGATCCATTTCTACATAATCGCCATCTTCTACCAACCACTGTGCTAATGTAACTTCAGTAACTGATTCTCCTACGTTTGGTATTCTTACTTCTAATGCCATCTTTTATATTGTAAAAGCTTTATCAATGATTTCGGCTTGTTCTTTAAAGTGTGTTTTTTTGAATCCTGTACTCGGCGATGCACTTGCTTTTCTTGAAATCAATTTCATTTTATGGTTAATATCATATCTTAATAAAAAGGTCCATGCTCCCATATTTTTCGGCTCCTCTTGCACCCAAACATAATCAGCATTCTTGTACATTTCCATTATTTGGTTAACGCTCTCTTCAGGATAAGGATATAATTGCTCGATTCTTACAATGGTTACATCATTTCTGTTTTCTGCTGCTTTCTTTTCAGCTAGCTCGTAGTACAGCTTACCGGTGCAGAACAAAACTCTTTTCACTGCATTTGCATCTTTTTCGGCCTCATGCCTGACTTCTTCAAAAGTGCCTGATGTTAGTTCATCAACTGATGAAACTGCTTTTGGGTGGCGCAATAATGATTTTGGAGTAAACACAATTAATGGCTTTCTGAAGGAAGAAATCATTTGTCTCCTAATCATGTGAAAAAAGTTGGCTGGCGTAGTTACATTGGCAATTATCACATTGTTTTCTGCTGCCAATTGCAGGTATCTTTCAGGTCGGGCATTGCTGTGCTCGGGGCCTTCTCCTTCGTAGCCATGTGGCAATAGGATTACCATGCTCGACATTCGCTGCCATTTTGACTCTGCTGATACGATAAATTGGTCAATCATTACTTGGGCTCCATTTGCAAAATCACCAAATTGAGCTTCCCAAATCACCAAATTATTTGGGCTAACCATTGAATAACCATATTCAAAACCAAGTACACCGAACTCAGATAAATGTGAGTTGTATATTCTAAGGTTACCCGGTTGCCCTTCTTCAATAAAATTTAAATTATTATGCGGTTTTTCTGTTTTTTGATCAAAAACGCATGCATGTCGGTGACTAAAAGTACCGCGCACAACATCTTGACCAGAAATTCTAACATTATACCCATCCATTAATAGCGAGCCATAAGCCAACAATTCGCCTAACCCCCAATCAAGGTTATTATTTTGATATCTTGATTTTCTATCGTCAAGCAGTTTTTTTACTTTTTTTATTGGCTCAATGTCACTTGGGTATGATGTAATAGTTGCAATTACTTTATCGAGCACTTCTCGAGTTGATGCTGTATTAACTTTTTCAGTTTGATCAGATTTGGCCTTAATTATTTTATACCACTCTTTTTCTAAAGGTTGTGGTTCATAAGGCAATGATTTTTCTTTTACATCATTAAGTCTATCTTGAAGCAGTTGTTTAAACTCCTTCTCCATATCCTTGGCAAGTTTCAACTCTATATCACCTTGTTTTATTAAGTGCTGAGAATAGACTTGTCTGGGGTCGGGATGCTTTGATATTAGGGCGTAAAATGATGGTTGGGTAAATCTTGGTTCATCAGATTCGTTATGGCCATGCCTTCTGTAGCATACCATATCTATCCAAACATCTTTATGAAATTTTTGACGATACTCAATTGCGAATTCAACAGCGTAAACTACAGCTTCGGCATCATCACCATTTACATGCAAAATGGGTGCGTTTACCGTTTTGCCAATCGAAGATGAATAGGTTGATGAACGGGCATCTTCAAAATTAGTGGTAAACCCTACTTGATTGTTTATGATAAAATGGATAGTTCCGCCGGTTTGGTAGCCACTTAGCTTTGACATTTGTACTATTTCGTACACTACACCTTGCCCTGCAACGGCACTATCGCCATGAATTAACATTGGAATCACAGAATTAGGCTCGCTACTGTGTATTGCATCTTGCTTAGCACGAGAGTAGCCTAAAACTACGGGATCAACAGCTTCTAAATGAGATGGGTTTGGCGTTAAATGTAAGCTAACATCTTTGCCCCCCTGTGTTTTAACTTGTGAATTAAACCCTAGGTGGTATTTAACATCACCATCACCCATTGGGGTATCCATGCTAATGTTACCTTCAAATTCGCCAAAAATGTACTCATATGTTTTACCTAATATATTGGCTAAAACATTGAGTCTGCCTCTATGTGCCATGCCAATTACCACTTCGTGGCAGCCAGAATCTCCGGCGGCATTAATTAAAGCATCAAGCGCAGTAATTGTGTTTTCACCACCTTCAAGTGAAAAACGCTTTTGGCCAACATATTTGGTTCCCAAAAACTTTTCAAAAACTACAGCTTGATTAAGTTTTTCAAGAATTCGTTTCTTTTTTTCATAGGAAAATCCGAAGTCAACATTCCGCTCCTCAAATTTTGATGTAATCCACTCTACTTCATCTCCCTCTCTTATATGCTTATACTCTATTCCAATATTTTTAGCATATAAGTTTTGGAGTCGTTCATGAATTTGAGCCAGCGTAGCATTTTCAAGGCCGATAGCCTTGCCTGCTGTAAACTTTAGATCAAGATCTTCATCTACTAGATTTTTATCTTTAAGCTCAAGCAATGCATGCCTGTCTACTCGTTCTCTAATAGGGTTAGTTGTTGAAAGCAAATGCCCCCTTTTTCTAAACCCTTCAATTAAGCTAAAAACTCTTAGCTCTTTTAATACTTTATCGTTTGAAACGGCTTTACCGCCGCTTTGATTTATAGCAAAATCAAACCCTTCGAAAAACTTACCCCACGATTCATCCACATTACTGGGATTCTCTAAATAAGACTCATAAAGTTGTTCGATGTACTGCCCTTCAGCATTTGCTACATATGATGGCAAGCTCATATTGGTTGGTAGTGAGAAAATTTGTGCAAATATAGCCATCCTAGACGCATACAAGCATTTTGATTAATTTTCTACCAATCACTTAATTAAACCTTTGATTTGAAAATTATACACGGCACAAAACTTGATATTTGTAAATTCGTTAATTAGTCCAAGCCTAGTATAAATGAAAAGATTAGCCATTTTATCCATATTTTTTTCAGTTGTAGCTTTTGCATTAAATGCTCAATTACCAAACACTAGCAACTGGATTAATTTTTCAAACCCATACTATAGAATTTCTGTAGGTAAAGATGGTGTTTATCGTGTAAAAAAGAGCGATTTAAAAGATATTGGAGCACCTACAGAAACGATTTCTAACGACGCTTATCAGGTTTTTGTAAATGGTAAAGAGATACCGATAAACGTAACATCTAATTACATTGAATTTTATGCTGAACGAGCCAAAGGTGATATAGACTCACTACTTTACGAAAAATCTAGTGACCAATTAGGGAAAGGTACCAGCCAATATTTAGACTCGGCGTACTATTACCTAACCTATGGCAATACCAAAGGCTTAAGGTTTACCCCGCAAACTAACACCAATGTAGCTGGCCTTAGCAAGGTTGAATACCACAATAAGCAGGTTAGGTTAACCTACAACGATTATTTTTACTACGGAGAGAGACCTAATGGTACTTTATTACACCCGGGTTATGGTGCTGGAGATGGTTGGGGTTCAGCAAGGTGTACTAGAAACGTTTCTGTTAATGACGAATTTGATATTTCTGACTATTACGCCGATGGCAACTTTAAAACTACTGTTGTAGGTATAAACAACCGTGTTTTAGATGCTGAAAAATACGATGGCTACAGCAATCAGGTTTTAGTAAGTTTTAATAACGGTTCTTGGAAAGAAATGGACCGAAAACTTTTTGCAGGATGGGTACAAGCTGATGTTAACTTTGATTTTACAAGCTCAGATTTTGCTAATGATGTATTAAAATTTAGCGTAAGCCATGATCCAAGTTACAACGGAATTAGAAGGGCTTTTAAGGGGCAGTTTAATTTATTTGAAGTAGAAGTTAATTATAAAGCTACCACAAGGATAAATAATGGAACCTTTTCAACTTTTGAAATCCCAAGTTCAAGCTCAGCTCAAAATCTTGAAATTTCCAATATTAATGGCTCAACGGTATTTATTTATGACGTTGAAAACAAGTTTCAATACAACTACGACTTTAACGGTTCAATTGCCAATGTACGCCTTGCCGCTACAAGTAACAATCCAAAAATTGTAGTTGCTACAGACAAAGGAATAAACTTAGTAAAGCCAGTTGAAGTGACTTTTAACGAAATTGACGTCAGCACTTCATTCGACTATTTGATTATTACACATAGAAAATTTGAAGAAGCAGTTGCAGAATACGCCGACTACCGCAAATCAGCAAAAGGAGGTGCTTATGATGTAAAAGTTGCTTACATCGATGATATTTTTAATCAATTCTATTTTGGATATCACCACCCAATGGCCATTCGACTTTTTTTAAATGAATTATATCAAAACAATACAGGATTTACTCAGGTATTTTTGATTGGTAAGGCTCTGAATTTGAATAACATTAAAACCAACCTAGGTGAGTTTGATTTATCCAACGACTTAGTTCCTTCTATTGGATCGCCATGTTCTGATTGGTATTTTGGAAGAAACCTACAAGAGAATACCATTACGCCACCTTTTGCCATTGGCCGCTTAAGCGTACTTAAAAGCGAAGAAATTTCAAATTATCTAACAAAAATCAAAGCTTACGAAAATTTAGAAAACTCGAGATGGCGTAAAGATGTAGTGCATGTAAGTGGAGGTAAATCAGGTAGCGAGCTTGTTCGATTTTCTAATTATATGAAATCACTCGGTGCCATTATTAGTGAGCCTTCAATGGGGGCTAATGTGCATTATTTTGGTAAAGAAAAAGGTTTGGTAGTTGACGAAGATTTAAAAACTGCCATTTTAAAAAGAATAAATAAAGGGGCAGGCATGTTCTCATATTATGGTCATGCAGCATTAAATATAACTGAGGTTGATATAGGCGTGCCATCAGAGTACAATAACGCAAATAACCCTTTAGTGATGTATTTTGGAGGGTGTGTATTAGGCGGGTGTTTTGAAAAAAATGGATCGTTGGGCGAAGACTTTATTAGTGCAAATACGGGCGCTGTGATGTGGATTGCTGCTTCAACATTCTCTTTTGAAACAACAGTTTTTGACTATACGAAGAATTTTTACGAAAAAATTTCAGGCGACTCATACGGACAAACCCTTGGTGAAATTTCACGATTAAGCGTTGGAGAGTTTTTAAACTCAAATGGAGATATTTATAAAGAATCACAAGCTTGGCAAACCATTATTCAAGGAGATCCGGCTTTAAGATTATATAGTCCTGACTACCCTGACTATACTATTACCGATAAAGATATCTTTATTACACCTGAAGATGTAACCGC
>JBMYOR010000148.1:0-6448 GCA_049599535.1 Bacteroidia bacterium
ACGGGTTTTATTTTGGTTGAAGACTTTAACCTAAATACCGATTACAGTTTTGGGCAATTGCTCAATGCGGCTAAATCACAAAATCTAGGCCTTATCGAGGCCCGAAAATCGCTTGAAATTAGTGAAAGGAATATTGATATTAGTAAAGGAACCTATTATCCAAGTTTAAGTGTAAGTACGGGCTACTCTTACAGCAATAATCAAAGCGATGCCAGTTTTTTATCAGAAAATAGGAGCAACGGATTAAATGGCGGAATAAATCTGAGTTATAATTTATTTAATGGTGGGCGAAGCGCTATTGCCAGAGAAAATGCCAAAATTGTATGGGAAAACTCAAAACTTAGAATTGATGATTTGAATACCAGCTTAGAAACTGAAATTGAGATTGCATACACCAGTTATGTAAACAATTTGAATGTTGTAAGTTTAAGAGAATCAGCGCTTAAGGTGAGTGAACAAAATTTTTCGAGAACCCAAGAGCTAATTAAAAATGCCCAAGTTAATGGTACAGATTTTAGAGAGGCACAGCTTAACTTACTCAATGCCGAAATTATGCTATACCTAAGCAGGGTAAGTGCTAAAATATCTGAGTATGAGTTGCTAAGGCTAAGTGGGCAGTTGGTTTCGGTTAATTAAGGCTTCAAATTACTTTTGGTAACCTTTACTATTAATTGAAATTTAATTTGGAGGTAACAAGAACTTAATCTCATCTTTGTTGACTCAAATTCTCTAAGTCTCTAACTAACAGGTCGATGCAAGATATATTAGACAGATTTTCCAAAAAGTATGCGCATTTGCAAAAAAAGGGTATGCGTGTTGATGGATTAGCTGAAATAGACAGCGTAAGAAAGTATAAGGTAATTAAAGTAAGTAAACCGTTTATTTTTGATAATCGCGAAATACCTGAAAAATTTGAAGGTATTAAGCTTCAGAAACGAATTAGCGGTGAGCTGCCTGAAGAATTTAAAGTTGATAAAGAAAGGTTTATTTGGGCTCCGGATAGATACGAAAAATTTGTAGACAGATGCGGCGATGAAATTAAGGAAGCCCTTGGAGATGATGAGCTAACCAGAGAAGATATGCTAGATGCAGTATGCGGCGGTAATTTTCAGGCCCACATATTAAAGGTTACAGCATGGGCTAAAGAAGGTAGAATACCGCCTTTAAACTAAGATTTTACAAAATAAACAATATTATTTAATGGCGATTAGACCTAGTCTAGTCGCCATCTTTTTGTTTTACCCTTTGGCATTCCAACCAAAAGACCTTTTTCTTCCATGTGATTTAATATGTCAATAAAGTCTTTTGTGTTACAGGATGGTTTTATAAGTAAGTTGAGCATTCCTGTAGTAATCGAACCCATCGGAGATGTTTTGGTAAACTCTTCCATTGTGCTTAAAATTCTTGTTTCAAGCTTGCTTTCAATTGTAAGATTCATGTGGCGCTTTTTTGTCATTACTCAAATGTAATGTCAGGCACTTCGGAGTCTATTTGAAATTATTTAATCTTCGATAAATTATAGTTAAACTAAATTTTAATGAAGTTGGTCGATGAATTTAGCTTTTTGGTCTTTTTGTGATTAATGTGGTTTTTAATCAAATTGTAAGTGTCGGCAAGGCCTAATTCATTGTGCCTTTTGGCATATTTTGTTTTATAAATTAAGTACATAATGTCAAACTGCTTTTTTACATCTTTATAAGCACCAATTATGTTATAAGATCTGTCGTAAATATGAGCTGGTTCGGCGTTAACTCCGTTTACTTCAAGTATTTTAATGCCTTTACCATGGTAAAGCGAGTCTAAATCTTCAATTTTAATATCAAACCTACCGTAGTCAAATTCAGGAAAATGGGCAGTTATTTCATCAAAAATTTGAGTCAATCGCGCGTTAATTAAATGATTACCGTCTAAAAACTCAGTACCACGGCAATGGTTACCAACTGGTTCAAGGTACACAACCTTACCCTCGTCTATAATATCATTTAATTGATCGGTATATTTATTTCTCAAGTACTCGAGCCTAAATCTGGCCCTTAAGTTATTGCTAATTAATTGGTCAAGTGTTGAGAGTCCGTTGCCCACAACATTTAAAAATCGCTTAACTACCACAGATGTTATAGTACCCTTACCTGTAGCAGGATCCTTATAATAAAAGACGCCAATCCCTTGTAGGCTATTTATAAACTCTTGTATTAATAAGTCTCCGTTTTGATTTTTTAAGTAGCTCCTTAGCTCAGTATCATTAGTTATTTTTTCAACGCCATTGCCTCTTTCGCCTTCGTTGGGTTTAACAATTACAGGGTATTGTAGTAGGTTTTCAACTAATATTTCTTTTATGGTTTTAAATGAAGCTCCAGGCTTTATCAAAACCGTTTTGGGCTTGTATTCTTCATGTATACAATCTAGGGCTTCTTTTTTTTCAGACCCTAAAGCTCCGCCTAAAATCATTGAAGGGTTAATTTTAAACAAGAAGCACAAATCGCGGGCCTTAATGCTTAAGTAAAGCCAGTAAAAAATAAACGGAAAGTAAAAAACGTAAACAGGCCAAAACTCATACCGTATAAGTTTTATAAGCCAAAGCGGCAGTCTATTCTGGTTCATTAAGTTGTAATACAAAAGTGGCGCGAAAATAGTTTTATTGGGTTATAACTTTCTAAAATTCAATAGAGTAAGGTGCTTTAAGCCAAATGCTGTTTTCGTTTTAATTGTAAATAGGCAACCTTTTTGGTAAGTAAAACATCTTAATTATGCCAAAAAGCTAAAAAGAAACAGAGCAAACCAAACTTCATTAAATGTTGGTTTATTAATAAGTCGGCATTTAGTAAAAGCCCTGTGCAAGCAGGGCTTTGTTTTTAGAGCAAAGCCAAATTACAGCTGTGGCTAACATATATAAACTTAAAAAAATGCTGAATCAATGACCTGCGTTATGTTTTATTGATTTTTTCATTTCGTATCTTTGGGATATGGAAGATATAGTGACTCATACTCCTGGGCCTATGGATAATAAACTTGGGATAACTGATGCAAATCACTTAAATGAACATGAAGCTAAAGGGTTAATAAAAGCTGAACTTTATACTTTTGATCTTGACGAAGATGTAGAAATCAATGCGCAACTGATTTTAGAGATTCACAGAATTGCTTTTGAAGATATTTATGATTGGGGGGGTAAATGGCGTCAAATTGAAGTTAAAGTAGGTAGAATTGAGCCTCCAACTCCTGTTCGCATTCCAATGTTAATGTATCAGTTTTTAGATAATTTAAATTTTAAGGTAAGAAACGCCGCAACTTTTGAAGAAAAAGTTGACTGCATAGCCTATGCCCATTACGAATACATTAAAATTCATCCTTTTAATAATGGAAATGGCCGTACGGGCCGAATATTAATGAATTTGGTGTGTTTGATTTTTGGTTATCAGCCGCTTGTGTTGTATCACCGAGATGGCGATTCGCGTAAAACGTATATTAATGCTTTGCAAACAGCTGATGATGGCGATTTTTCTAAACTAAAAGTATTAATAGCAGAAGAGCTTGAATCACTTTGATTTTTGCTCTTTTCTTTTGGCTAAAATCTCTTTTGTTGTTTCTGAAATAAAATCTTCATCTACCTTCTGATCTTCAAGAGCCATTGAAGTATAAATAGTTTTTACAAGCGTTTTTTCAAGAGATTTTTCATCTTGCAATTGCTTGTATTTTTCTGAAAATTTCACGCTGCAAATTTAGTGTTAATTAAACCACAAAGCAGGTTTATTCAATTTTTCAGTTGAAATTATGAAAGTCTTATAGTTTTTAATACCATAAACAAATTACTGTAGATATATGGCGTAAAAGCCCTTATAAATGGTTTTAAAATAAAAGGTGATCAAAAAAAAGCCCCGAGCATTTACTCGGGGCTTTGGCTTTTATTTAAGTCAAAACATTTTACATTACCATACCACCGTCTACTAACAGTGTTTGTCCGGTCATGTAGGTAGATAAATCAGAACCTAAAAATAAACATGCGTTTGCCACATCTTCAGGGCTACCGCCACGTTTTAATGGAATTACGCTTTTCCATTGTTCTAGTACTTTTTTATCTAATTTATCGGTCATTTCAGTTTCAATAAAACCTGGTGCAATGGCATTTACTCTAATGTTTCTTGAACCCAACTCTTTGGCCATTGATTTCGTAAACCCAAAAATACCAGCTTTAGATGCCGAGTAATTGCTCTGACCAGCATTACCGTTTACACCAACTACCGAGCTAATGTTAATTATGCTTCCGCCACGGTTTTTCATCATTGGGCGGGCAATAAATTTACTAAGGTTAAATACACTTTTTAGGTTGGTATTTATAACTTGGTCCCACTGCTCCTCGCTCATACGCATGAGCAAATTGTCTTTAGTTATACCAGCGTTATTAATCAAAATATCAATATTGCCAAAGTCAGCGTTCACATCAGCAATAAGTTTTTCGGCCGATGCAAAATCTGCTGCATTTGATTGATATCCTTTGGCTGTAATGCCTTTTGAACTTAGCTCATCGGCTAGTTCGTTGGCTTTTTGCGCCGATGATAAATAAGTAAAGGCAACATTGGCTCCATGGGCTGCAAAAACCTCACAAATACCTTTTCCAATTCCTCTTGATCCGCCAGTAATTAATGCGGTTTTACCTTCTAAAAGTTTCATACACATCTTTTAATTGCGGGGCGAAAATACCTTTTAATCTGCTCTGATTAATTCTACACTCATGTAAATACCTTTTAACATAAATAATAATCAATTGCATTCATAAAATCTAATATTTGAAATATCAATCACCAATTTAGTAACCTGAGCAAGTCCTTTTATAAATGCGCATATTCAGTAGCAATTTTATTGATACTTTGCACAAACTCGGTATTGGCTAATGTGAGCATAATTCCGTTTACAAGGTCGGGCAACCTAATAATGGTAAGTGGTAAAATAGGTGAGCAATCGGGTAAATTTATTTTAGACACAGGGGCTCCGTATTTGGTTTTAAATCAAACTTATTTTAAAAATGCGCAAGCTAGCAATGTGCTTGCTGCAGGAGTATCTGGCAAGGTAAAAGTGGCTAAAATGCAAATTGAAAGTCTTGAAGTTACAGGCTACACTTGGCAAAATTTAAACGCTGATGTGGTTAGCCTCTCGCAAGTTGAAAATTCAAAAAGCACTAAAATTTTAGGCCTGTTGGGTGTTCAGCTTTTTGTAAACAAAATTTTAACCATTGATTATGCCAATGGCCAATTGTTTGTAGCTGATAAGGAATCACAGCAATTTGTAGCCAAGGGTGAAACCATTATTGAAGAAAAGTTAACCGTGTATGACAATAGGCTAATTACTAAAGTGAATATTGCTGGTAAAAAACAGCTTACTTGCATTGATACTGGTGCCGAAGCTTGTGTATTACACAATAAACAAAAAAATAAAGTTTGGGAGCAAATTGATGTAAAAGGGCGGTATTTAATGGCCGGTGTTGGTAGTCAACGAGCAGAGGTATTAAGTGCAGTAGTTAAACAGTTAGAGTTTGGTGATAAAGAAATTAGCAATGTACGCACCATTGTTTCTAACCTTGATGGATTAAGCGAGGCTTACGGTTTTGAAGTTAGATTTGTTATGGGTTACACCATATTATCGGGATATTTAGTAACCCTTAATTTTGTTGATAATAAAGTAGTAATGAGTCGCCATGCCCAGTAGTGTAGTTAAAATATTGAAATGGACAATACCGCTGCTTTTATTGCTTGGCTGTGCAAAACATATAACTAAGCCGCTCACTTACAGAATTGAGGGTAGCAAGTTGATTTTTGAATTTACGGGCGATGATTTAAGAAGATTTACAAAGGGTAATTATTCAGATCTTGATGCTTTTAAAGAAAGAATTAAAATACAGCTCGAATCAAATGATTCGTTAGATTTTGGGTCAGCCGACGGTTGGAATTTTGTTCAAGTAGATACTAATCTTTTTCAATTGGTAAAAGACCTTGCTGCATTAGAAGGTTGCCTTGAGTATGATCATAAAATGATGCTCAAGAGTTTTTTTATTGATGATGATTATTCGTATACAGTTAATCAGTTTGGCTATTTAAGTACAAAACCTGAAAATATTTTTAAAACCGACAGTAGTTATATTTTTTATTTGCCAGCATTTTATAATGCCAATAAAGTAATGCTTAGTGGCAATTTTAATAATTGGAATACGCTTGATAATAAAATGCAAAAAACCGATAGCGGTTGGGTAACTCATGTAAAACTTGCCGTTGGTAAGTATGAATATAAGTTTATTGTAGATGGCACCTGGACCGAAGATCCTTACAATGAAAACACTGTTTTAAATAAGCATGGCAGCTACAATAGTATTATGGTGGTGCCCAATTATACTTTTAGTTATGCAGCGGGTAATCAAAATAAATCGGTTGTGCTTAGCGGAAACTTTGTTGATTGGGAT
>JBMYOR010000149.1:0-6434 GCA_049599535.1 Bacteroidia bacterium
TACATTTAAAGGCTTTCAAAACAAGGTACTGTTGCACTCAATGCTTCAAAAAGGGAGTATGGAGTTGTATGGGCCCGATTCGTTAATAATAAATTCTTGCCTTGCAACCAACCTGCATCGCTACGGCGAATTTGATACAAGAATTAATGTTCATTCTGATCAAATTAATTTGTCGAGAACCAATAAAACAGAAGCAACGGTAAGAATTTCGGAGTATGACTCAATGAACGTTGATAAGTTAATTGAAATTAAAAACCTGTACTTTAAACCTGATCTTGACGAAATTGAACAGAGTGAAGAAACCAAGGTGAGCCTTGATAATTTAGCCAGAGAACTACAACGGTATTTTGCAAAATATGATAACAGGCTACTGCTAATTCATGGGCATATAGATATTGGCGGAGAAGAAATATTATCGATATTTAGAGCCGAGGCCATTCAAAGTGAGCTTGAAAAAAGAGGTATTACAGGTGATATTTTTTGCATTGGGCACGGTAGTTCGCAACGAAAATCGGCAATACGCGGTGATGAGAAAAACCGAAGAGTAGAGATTGAATTGATGCACTGCGACTCTTGTTATTATGATAAAAACGTACTTCATTTTGGAGAAGGAACAAAGGTTGATTTAATTAAAGATTTACCTGATGAGTATATATTAAATGCACAGTTTACCCTTTCGCCCGGTGCTGATGTTTATGTAATAATGCAGCCCGGTGCGGGAATGGAACAGCTTAAGTGGCAAATTCCCAATATTTCGGGCGGAGAAATGCAGGCCCTTAGGGTTAAAAAAAGGTATAAGAGCGAAGAAGATGCTATAATGCTAGAGTTTTATCTTGATGATGTAAGAGTGCTTACCCTAAGTTTAACCGGCTATGAATCATTTGGGTTTAATGTAAAGTCGGGCACGTTTAAGCTTATAAACCTCAATATTTTAGGCCCTGATCAATAAGCAAAGTGCAGTCAGTTTTAATACAAGCACCCAATAAAAATTATGTTTCTTTTTTACAGCAAGTTTCAGCTGATAACCGCCTAAAGGCATTTACCAATTCAAAAAGCCATGCGGTAGAGTTTTTTAATCAAAATGGTGATAAGGCATTAAAAGTAGGGCTCCCGCTAAATTTTTCAAAGCCCGTTAATGATTTTGAATTAGAGCAATATGCAGTTGATTTTGAGATAATTACCCAAACCGTTTGCATAGTTTTAATACAAGCCGGAGAAGCAGCAATGGGCCTAATTAATAATAGCGAATTGATAAAACACAAGGTAATAAGAAAATACATGGTGCGTAAGAAGCAAGGTAAAATGCAGCTTAAACACCTAAAAACAAAAGGTAAAAGCCGTGCTGGGTCACGCATTCGATTGGCTCAAAGCATTAGGTTTTTTGAAGATATTAATCAAAAATTAAATGAATGGTTTGCTGATTTGCCAGTGGGCTTAATTGTTTATAGCATTGGGCCAACATTGTTGCCGTTTTGGAACGATTCAAACATTGAAAAGCCTTTTGATTTAAGCGACAAAAGGGTGCGAAAAGCAAACTGGACAGTAAGAACCCCAAGACAAAACGAGCTAATAAAATCAATATCACATATTTATTCTAGCAGATTAAGCATATTTGACCCCAAATTGGCGAAATATATTAATTTAAAACTTGAAGAAAACAAATACATATACCGCTAAAACGCTTCGAGGCCTTGAAGATGTTTTGGCCAAGGAGCTTGAGCATTTAGGCGCCCATGATATTGTGGTAGGGCGACGCATTGTTCATTTTAAGGGCGATAAAGCCCTATTGTATAGATGTAATTTAAATCTACGTACTGCGCTAACTGTACTTAAGCCATTATTTAAATTTAAATTCAATAATCAAGATCAGTTCTACAAAGAGCTTTATGACAGCCGCTGGGATAGGTTTATGAACCTTGAGCAAACTTTTGCCATAAGATCTACCGTGTTTAGCGATTTGTTTCCGCATACCAAGTTTCCGGCATTGCGTATGAAAGATGCAATTGCCGATTGGTTTAGATCGGCCCATAATAGCAGGCCAAATGTAAATGTAGAAAAACCTGATATTCTATTTGATTTACATGTTTCGAACAACTATGCAACCGTATCGTTAGATAGCAGCGGAGAATCCCTACACAAGCGGGGCTATAGATTAGACGGATGGAAGGCACCGCTAAATGAAGTGTTGGCATCGGGCCTAATTGCGCTTAGCGGGTGGAATACACGCACTGAATTTATTGACCCCATGTGCGGATCAGGTACTTTAGCGATTGAAGCAGCTATGCGAGCCGCTAATATTCCGGCCAATTACCGCAGGCTGGCTTTTGGGTTTCATAATTGGAAAGATTACGACGATACACTTTGGAAATCGGTATTTGAAGAATCGGTAAATAAAATAAACACGAAACCCAATGTGCTTATTAAAGCAAATGATAGAATAGGCACGGCCATGGGTATTTGCCGAAAAAATGCCACTGTTGCTGGGGTAGAGCAAATGATTGAATTTAGTACAGGCGATTTTTCTGATGTAAAACCAAATGCTCAAAAAGGAGTACTACTTACCAATCCGCCTTACGGAGAAAGGGTAGGTGCTGCTGATTTGGGTAGGCTTTATGAAACTTTAGGAGATCACTTAAAATCGAGTTATAATGGCTGGGATGCATGGATTTTGAGCGGCAACTTTGAAATGATGAAGAAGGTTGGACTGAGGTCGAATCAAAAAATAACCATATTTAACGGCAAATTAGAAACACGATTTGTAAAATTTGAGTTGTATCAAGGTAGTAGAAAAATAAAACGAACAAGATTTGATAACCATTAGATTTATTCTATTAGTAAGCACATTAAGTACTCTTTTTTCTTGTAGCAATGCTACACAACCCAAAACAGCAATTGTAAACGGTAAGGCCAATTTTAAAAATAAGTGGCTTTACTTGGTGCAGCCCGATCCGTGGCTAGTAAAAACCAATATTGTAGATTCGAGTCTTATAGACGCCGATGGTAATTTTAGTTTTAATGCTGATATACCCCAAATGGGCGAATATTTAATTTCGGGCCGAGGTTTTTTTATTACTAACGTATTTATTGAAAACGGTATGGAGCTTAATGTTTCAATTGCCGGAACAAATAAGAAAAGGCAAGTAGCATTTGATGGGAATAATAGCGAGATAAATAATTTTTGGTTTAAGTTCTCAAATAGGTTTTACAAACAGGGCGGCTATGGCAAAAAGTATAAAACTTTGGTTTCTGAAAATGAACCACTACAGTTTCAGAAAGCCTATAGCGTGTATGCTAAATTACAAATGAGCGTAATTGATAGTTTTTTAAAAGCGGCAAAACCATCAAAGTACTTTTCAAATTGGGCAAGTAGTTTTGTTGAATACAGTACAATTTCAAAAAATTTCACTTACCTATTTCATAAGCCTAGGTTTAATAGAGCCAATGGATACATGAAAGTAGGCAACGATTATTATCAATTTTTAAAAGATATTGATATTACCAAAAAGCCCTTAGCGTACCACAGCGCCTTTAACGATTTTGTTTACTTTTTTATGATAGATCGTAAATCAAAAAATCCTGATAGTTGGCAAGAGCACATGGAATATGCTAAAAACGAGCTACCCGAGCGCGTGGCCAATATTGGGGCAGCTCATTTAATTAAAGATTTAATGCAGGCTGCAACTACACGCAGCGATTACGATAACTTAAAAAGTATGATTGCTGAGTTTAAAACTTGGCCTAATAATAATAAGTACGTAGAGTTTATAGAGCTCGCTTTTGCCGATAAAGCAGTACTGGCGCCCGGTAGCAAAGCACCTGATTTTACGTTTCAAGATGTTGATGGCAATGAGGTCTCAATAAGCGATTTTGTAGGTAAGGTGGTGGTTTTAGATTTTTGGGGCACATGGTGCGGCCCATGCAAAAGAGAGCTACCCTACTCAAGAAAAATTGAAGAATACTATGCTGCTAATACCGATGATGTTGTTTTTGTTTTTGTAGCGCTTGAAAAAGGGTCAAGAGCCTATTGGAAAGATTTTGTGGTAAGCAATGATTTGCCAGGTATACACCTTTACTCTTCAAGCGGAGATAGAAGCCTAATGAATTATAAAATTACATCGGTACCGCGCTATGTGTTAATAGATAAAGAAGGTAATATTTACGATGCGTTTGCAAGTAGACCAAGTCAGAATATGCAGGCTCAAATAGCCAAAGTATTAGCGCTTTAATTATGCCATGTTTTAAGGGCATCGGTAAATCCAGTTTTTTTTCTCGATGAAACTGTAATTTCTGATTGATCAGAAATTAGAGCAAAACCGTTGCGGCCATGCGACTTAAATTTTGAAACGTTTCTGAGATTAAGCAGGTATTTGGCATGTGTTCTGTAAAAACCCGTTTCGCTTAGTAGGTTTTCGTAAAAGTTTAATGAGTTGGGCAATAGCCTTACCTGGTTCTCTTTTAAGTATAGTATAGTGGTGCCTTCTTCTGATGCTAGATATAAAATATCATTTAAATTAAATACAACTATTTCGTTATTAATCTGAATGTTAATTCTTTCATGTTTTTGATGAATACCATTTTGAAGGGCTTCAATTTGGCTTTCTGTAATTTTTAGCTTACTCTCTTTATACCTTTTTACACTTTCAATGAGTGCATCAATATCAATAGGTTTTAATAGGTAGTGTAAGGCGGCAAACTCAAAGGCTTTGGCAGCATAAGAGCTATATGCGGTGGTAAAAACTACGGCGTAATCTTTATTTTTAGTTTTGTTGAGTACATCAAATCCAAATCCATCGGCCATATCAATATCTAAAAAAACAAGTTCTGGATCAAGTTCATTTATGCTTTCAATCGATGATTTTACAGAATCAGCATAGCCTACAATTTCAATATCTGAAACGTAGTCGCTAATCATAACTTTTAATATTTCTCGAGCTTGTTTTTCGTCATCAACAATTAGAGCCTTAATTTTATTTTTCATAATTAATTATTGGAAAATTAAAAACGGATTTTGTGCCTAGCGAATCTCCATTTGGAGCTACTAAGTCAATGGTTTTAAAATTTATTTTCGATTTATATTTTTTATCAAGTAATTCAATACGGCGCTTAACATTACTAAGTCCAAATGATTTATGAAGGTTGTTTTTAGCTTTATTTAAAGCCGCAGCTGCTTTACGACCTATGCCATTATCAGTAATTATTATTTTAAAGGTATTTTCTTGATCGTAAACTTCAATTTTTAATAAACCCTTACCCTTAAAAGTACGTAGTCCGTGTAATATTGAATTTTCAATTATGGGCTGTAATACAAATGCCGGTATTCTAAGGGTTTGCAAATGATCTTCGAGTCTGGGGTCTATTACTATTTGATATTCAAATTTATGGTCTAATCTTATTTGCTCTAATTGAATGTATGATTCAATAGACTCCAATTCTTCAACAAGTGAGTTGGTAGTTTTATTCGTTTTGTCTAAGAATACTCTTACTAATTTGGCAAATTTTGAAATAAAAGAGTAGGCGCTTTTTTTATCGTTGGTAGCAATAAAGCTTTGAATTGAGTTTAATGCATTAAAAAAGAAATGGGGGTTCATTTGTGATCTAAGGGCAAGTGTTTCTAAATCTCGTAATTGATCATTGTGCGCTGAGCGCACTTTAACATTTCTAATTATTGCTATTGATATTATATAAAACAAGCCTAAAACAGCAATTATTGAAAATACAATAAAAGCAGTAGAAAGGTAGTAGGGTTTTTCAATACTCAATATTAACTCAATTGGTTTTTGAAGCGGCTGTTGATTGGCTGTATTAAAAACCGTAAACTCAATTTTATAATCGCCGGGTCTAAGACCAGTAAGGTTTATTTGGGGGTTTTTGGTGCTAATCCAGTTATGCTCTAAAGGCAGTATTCTATAGGCGTAGTCTATATTGCCAAATCTTGAATAGGTTAATGCTTTAAAGTTGGCTACTATATTTCTATCGTTATATTTAACTGATATAGTGCTGTTTTTTATGATTTTATCATCAATTTCAAATCCTGCAAAAAGTAATCTAATTGGTTTCGGGAAAAGTAATTTTTTAATATCAACTGCTGCAAGTGATTTTTCTGTTAATATTAGTATTGAATCTGAGCTTAGCAGGTGTATTTGTTTAATTGAGTTACCCTCTAATCCATTTTTATTATTAAAAGTTTGTATCGAAATGCGTTTTTCTCTAATAGATACCACACCTAACTCTGAGTAGCTTCCGGTAAGTAAAATGCTGTCTGAAATAAATTTTAAGCTGTTAATATTTAAGTTACCAAGGCCAGATTCTGTTTTAATATTAAAAATTGAATCAGGTGTAATTAAAAAAATTATAGGTCAAGGTACAGCAGCAGCAATAACTGGTGCAGCTCAAGATGTTGGAGCAAACCTTATGGGATCAGAACAAAATATGGG
>JBMYOR010000150.1:0-6419 GCA_049599535.1 Bacteroidia bacterium
AAGCAGAATGGGCACAGCTGCTTACCCCTGAAGAATTTAGAGTTTTAAGAGAAAAAGGAACCGAAAGGGCCTTTACGGGTGAATTTTGGAACCATAAAAAAAACGGTGAGTACCATTGTGCTGCCTGCAATCATCACTTATTTAGTTCAAAACATAAATTTAAGTCAGGCACAGGCTGGCCTAGTTATTTTGATGTTGCTACCGATAGCAGTGTGGTAGTGGGTACTGATAAAAGCTACGGAATGGTTAGAGATGAGTTGCTATGTGCAAAGTGCGGAGGCCATTTGGGGCATGTATTTAATGATGGCCCAAAACCAACTGGCTTGCGATATTGTATAAATTCAATCTCGCTTAAATTTAAACCCAATAATTAACTGTGTTACAGCGTATTTAGCATTATTTCAGCAATATGATATTCAATGGTTTCGTAATTATTTAGTGTGGCAATTTGCTTAAAAGCTATATACTGTTCTTTTATTGGTGCACCACTATTTAAGTTGTAAAAAATATTGAGCAACCTTGCTCTTTGAGATTTTGGGCTTTTGCTACCATTTAGTAAAATATTGTAATAAGTATCGTTAGGGCAGGCGTAACTAGTGGTATTGTTTTGAGTATAAAAATAATGGCTATATAGCGCAAAAGAATCGCACCGGTTAGGCATTTTTTCTTTATTCTTTTGAGCCAAATACGAGCATAAATTTTGGTATACAACTACCTGACTTGTAAATAAAGTTTTGCTATTCTCATATCCATTTATGGCCAACCCAAATGTTTTGTAAGCTTCGTTGTAATTTTTAAGTTTGGCCTGCAGCCTTCCTTTAAAAACCAAAAGAGGATTTAAACTTGGGTATGAAGCCAAAAGCAAGTTGATTCTGTTTAAGGCTTGGTTGTATAAATGTTGCATTTCTTCTACCTGTGCCAAGCTTAATTGTAAATTTAAATCGGTTTTAACCCTTGATTGGGCCACTAAAAGGTCTTTTTTAGCTTCAAGCAGTTTTTCTTGTTTTATGTAGCAGCGAGCCCTCAAGTGCAAATTATCAACTCTCGATTCAAGTTTCTCGCATTGGTTTAATTCAAAAAGCGCGGCGTTATATTTTTTTTGTTCAAACAGACAGTTTGCCAAATTAGATCTTGCTTCAATATCAATTGGATTTATTTTGAGCACTTTTTTATAAAACTCGGCGGCCCTATTGTATTGGGCAAGTTGCTGATGGCAAAAACCTAGTCTGTATAAAGTTTGTGGTTCTTTTTTAACAACCCGTTTAAGTTTTAAAAAATCGGGTATGGCATCGGCATATCTTTTTTGATCAATCAGATAGTCACCACGGTAAAGCAAGGCTTCAGGCAATAATGAGTCAATTAGCAATGCTTTATCAATATACTTTAAGCCTTTTTCTTCTTCGTTTAAATCGAACCAAATGGCGGCTAAGAGTGCATTGTAGTTGGGCTCTTCCGGTTTTAGTTTTACAGCTTTTACAGCTTCTTCAAGGGCTTTTTGGGGCTTTTCTTCTAACCTTAAAACCAATGCTAGTTTAAAATGAGCTTGGTGTACGCCTTCATCCTTGTTTAAAATTTTCACCAGCAGTTGTCTGGCATAATCATAATTCTGCTCAATAATGTAATCATCAACCTGTTGTAGCCTTTTTTGCAGCTTTTGCGCACCAACTAATTGGGGCAAAATAAGTAACAACAGACCAATAGCTATTGGTGAGTATTTTTTAAAAAAACGACCCATTCTGTTACGAAAGGGTCGTTTTGTAATTTTTGTTTTCATGCTCCTTTTAAATGGAGATTATGATAAAAGGTTGCCTACAAGGTGGCGAGTGCTGCTTCTAAATCAGCAATAAGGTCATCGGCGTCTTCAATTCCAACGCTTAGCCTTATAGTACTGTCAGATAATCCTACTTTTAATCTCTCTTGTCGTGGAATAGCGGCATGTGTCATAGTAGGTGGATGCCCAATAAGCGATTCTACACCTCCCAACGATTCGGCTAAACTAAACAAATGTGTATTGGCCAGCATTTTATGAGCCGCTTCTGTGGTGTCTTCTTTTAAAGTAAAAGTCACCATTCCGCCAAATCCATCCATTTGAGCTTTTGCAATATCATGGTTAGGGTGATCTTCAAAACCAGGCCATCTAACCTTATCAACAGCAGGGTGTTCTCTTAAATATCGAGCTATTTTTTCGCCGTTTTCGCAATGTTGCTTAATTCTTATATGCAGGGTTTTAATTCCTCTAAGTGCCAAAAAAGAGTCCATAGGGCCACAAACTGCTCCGCTTGAATTTTGAACAAAATAGAGTTTTTCTGCCCACTCATCATCTGCTGTAACCAAAGCGCCCATAACCACATCGCTATGGCCATTTAAAAATTTAGTGGCCGAGTGCATTACCAAATCTGCGCCTAATTCAAGCGGTCGTTGCAATATTGGGGTGGCAAATGTATTGTCAACACAAGTTTTTATTCCTTTTGATTTAGCTAGGCTGGTTACTCCCTTAATATCAATTATTTGCAGCATCGGATTGGTGGGTGTCTCAATCCAAAGTAATTTAGTGTTGGCGTTAATTTTTGATTCAATTGCAGAGATATCTTGCATATCAACAAAATGGAACTTGATGCCAAAATCGGAAAATATGGTAGTAAATAATCGGTATGATCCACCATATAAATCGTTACCTGATATTACCTCATCGCCTGGTTTTAATGTTTTAAGCACGCAATCTATTGCGGCAAGCCCGCTACCAAAACACAAGCCGTGTTTGCCGTTTTCAAGCGCGGCCAAGTTGTTTTCAAGTGCCGAACGTGTGGGGTTGCTTGTTCTTGAATACTCGTAGCCTTTGTGTACTCCAACTTGCGGTTGCACGTAGGTGCTGGTTTGGTAAATTGGGGTCATAATTGCGCCCGTGCTTTCGTCAGGCTCTACACCTGAGTGTATGGCTTTAGTTCCTATTTTCATTTTAAGGTAGATTTTTTAAAAAGCGCAACTTAATAAGACTTGTTGTAAATACCATTTGCTTTTTAAAAAGCACTAGCTTGTTTGGTAAAATACTTTTAGTTTGCGTTTAAAGCCATAGCAAACTGCTATCGCCGTAACTTAAAAAGCGGTACTGTTGGTTAAGGGCGTGTTGGTAAACCTTTTTCCAATCATTGCCAATAATGCCGGCTATTAAAGCAAGCAAAGTACTTTTAGGTTGATGAAAATTGGTAATTAAACCATCAATCATTTTAAAACTATAACCGGGCATAGTAAAAAGTGCGGTTGAAGCCTTGAGTTCGGTAAGTTCATTTTTCTCTAAAAACGCAATAAGTATATCAATAGCTTCATTTCTTGTAACTGTTGCTTTTAAATGGTAGGGTTCGTCTGATAATAACTCAGATGCTAATTTGTTTTGATCTATTGATTTAAGGGCCAACCAATACAATGTTTCAAGAGTTCTGAGGCTGGTAGTACCTACGGCAATAATGTGTTGTTGTTTTTTTAACCACTTTAAAAAATTAAGGCTTACAATAATGTGCTCGTGGTGCATTTTGTGCTGGTCAAGCGTATCAGCCTTTACAGGCTGAAAAGTACCCGCACTAACATGTAGGGTTACATAATTACGTTCAATACCATTGTTTTGAAGCCGTAAAAGTTGATGATCGGTAAAGTGTAAACCAGCTGTGGGCGCTGCCACGGCTCCATTGTTCTGGGCATATACGGTTTGGTACCTTTCCTTATCATTTTCTTCGGTTTCTCGGTTTAAGTAGGGCGGTAAGGGTACTTCTCCGGCAGCATTTAAAATATCAGCAAATACTTCATTAGTGTTCCAACTAAACTCAACAATTACGGCACCTTCAATGCGTTTATACACTTTGGCAAAAAGGCTGCCTTTAATGGTCTTGCGTTCTAATGTATCATTATTTTTAAATCGTTTAAGATTTCCAATCATGCATTTCCACAAACCAGTTTTTGTGGCTTGCATGGCTTCGTTCATCTCGGTTTCATAGGGTTCAAGACAAAATATTTCAATTTTTGAACCCGTAGATTTTGTAAACTTTAATCGAGCTGCTACCACCTTGGTATTATTCATTACCAAACAACTTTGGGCAGGTAGGTGTTCTTCGAGATTAGCAAAGGCGCTGTCAACTATCTGTTTATTCTTAAATACTAGTAGTTTTGATTCGTTTCTATTGGCCAACGGAAACTTGGCAATTTTTTGTTCGGGTAGTTCGTAATCAAACTCAGAAATTGATAAAGATGGCATGCTCATTTGGCAAAGGTATTTTCACAATTCATAACTGGAATAAGGAATAACCTTTACTGCCCGTTTTCAAATCATAACTTTGTAAAATTATAAGCCATGATTTTTTCTAGATCAAAACAAATACAACACCGAAAATTTTCGTACGAGCCGCGTTATGCTAAAAATAATAACGAAGACCGTACCATCAGTTTTAGAGAAGAAGGTGCTTTTTTAGCGCGTAAAGATGAAGTAGCCGGAAACTTAAGAGATATAAAATATGCCAAGCGCGTACCCAACAGGGCGGTAAATAAGTTTACCAAATTTGCACTTATATTGGTGCTAATGGGAGTTATTTACTTAATGTACTCCGATAATTTTATGATTTCAGAGCAATGGGGAGGTGAGCTAACTAAGGTAATGTTTGGCTTTGCAATTTTATTTGTGTTCTTATTCTACTTTATTAAAAAATCGAATAGCAGCATTTAATGTCTAATATAATTGAGTTGTTGCCTGATGCCATTGCCAATCAGATTGCTGCGGGTGAGGTAGTGCAACGGCCAGCGTCAGTAGTAAAAGAAACCTTAGAAAATGCTCTTGATGCAGGCGCTACTGAGGTTCAGCTTTCTATTCAAAATGCAGGTAAGTCTTTTATTCAAGTTGTAGATAATGGCTTGGGTATGAGCGAAACCGATGCCCGAATGTGCTTTGAAAGACATGCAACATCAAAAATCAAAAAAGTAAACGACCTTTTTGATATTCATACTTTTGGGTTTAGAGGCGAGGCTATGGCATCAATTGGTGCGGTAGCTAAGGTAGAGCTAAAAACAAAACAGGCCAACAACGATTTAGGGGTTGAAATATTAATTGAAGACTCAAAGGTTTTAAGTCAACAACCTATTGCCACCAAAACAGGTACTTGCATTACCATTAAAAATCTGTTTTTTAATGTGCCAGCTCGAAAAAATTTTCTGAAATCCAATAAAGTAGAAATAAGGCATATTACCGATGAGTTTGTTAGGGCATCGCTCTCAAGACCCGATGTGAATTTTAAGTTTTACGTAGATAATGACCTTACATTCGATTTAAAAGCGGGTAATTTCAAAAAAAGGGTGATTCAACTATTTGGTAAATCTTACCAAGAGCATTTAGTTGAGGTAAAAGAAGAATCGGCAATTGTAAAAATTAGCGGGTTTGTTGCTACCCCTGAATTGGCTCGAAAAACCAGAGGCGATCAGTTTTTTTTAGCCAACGGAAGGTTTATAAAAAGTGCATACTTTAATCATTCGGTTGTAGGTGCATTTGATGCTTTAATTCCTGACGATCATTACCCTGCCTACTTTTTAAAGTTCGAACTTGACCCATCAAAACTCGATGTAAACGTGCATCCCACAAAAACTGAAGTAAAGTTTGAAGATGAAAAATCAATTTATGCCATACTGAGTGCTAGTATCAGAAAGGCACTAAATGATTTTCATGTTGCGCCAGTAATAGATTTTGATCAAGATAGAGCCAACTTAGATAGTTGGATGCAAAGCGGAAGTACCAAATCAACATCATTTTCGGGCTTTGATGCTAATAGCTTTGCACCTAGCCAAGGCAATAAAACCGCCAAAGATTGGCAGCCACCGGCACATTTACAAGCTCAAAAAGCCCAAGGCAACACCAATTGGAAAACCTTGTACCAAGGCCTTGAAAACACAGGCCATGAGAACAGGCAAGGTTTTGAACAGCACGAGGCCAAACAAACAAAAATCAACTTAGAGCTCGATGGTGATAAAAAGCCATTTCAATTGGCCAATAAGTATATTGTTACTACCCTAAGATCAGGGTTACTGCTTGTTCATCAAAACAGAGCGCATGAGCGGGTATTGTACGAGCGGTTTGAAAAAACCATAGCGCAGGGAAAATCTAAAACCCAAAAAAAGCTTTTTCCTGAGGTGGTTCAGCTCAATGCAACTCAGTACAAATCTTTAATTACAAGTTTAAGTGATATTAATAGCATTGGTTTTGAGCTTGCATCTTTTGGTAATAATGCCGTAATCGTAAACGGAATGCCTGAAGAAGTGGCTGACGAAAGTTGCGAATTGGTGGTGAGAAAAATGGCAGATGAATTAAGCAGCGAAACCGAAAATGACACCTTGTCATTAAAAGATGGATTGGCAAAATCTTTGGCAAAAGGAGCAGCAATTAAAACTGG
>JBMYOR010000151.1:0-6413 GCA_049599535.1 Bacteroidia bacterium
AGAAAGTGTCTGTTGAGTGCGTTTTTTTTCTATTTCATCATTAATATTGGTGCTGTAGAAATTGGTAAAGTGAACCCCAAGACTTTTTGAATTCTTTTGATAAGAAGCCGTAGTGCCATTAAATATATTTTTTCCTTCATCGCCGCTTGAACCAATGTACTCTATTTGGGTAATGCTGTTTAAGGTAAACCCACTATCAATAAAATGAGTCGTAGGAAACCTATAGGAAGGTATTTGATAATAAATGGTAACCTGGGCTTGGCTTAAAAAGCAAACGAAGAATAGTGGAAGCAGTAAAAAGGCTTTCATTTACCTAAAACAACTGCGTGCCTTTCTCAACACCATTAAATTGGTAACGAATTGAAAGGTTGTGGCTTATTGTTCTAATTGACCTAGTGTAGTCTAAGCCGGTGTAATAAAACCTAGTGCCATAGTTAATACTCAATTTTTTAAAGTCATATCCCAACATGGCACCATAACTCAAATAAGCTCCTGTTATATCAGGGAAATCCAAATTGGTTAATAAACCAAGTTTAAAACCTTTGTATTTGGCCGATAGCCCAACAAGACTATAATTATTTGGGTAATAGTTTCTCACAACCCTCGGAGTATGACCTTCATCAGAAATAAAAGCCGTGTACAATAAGTAAGGTTGAATTTCAATATCCCTTATAAAAAAAGTGGTTTGATACCTAAAGTTTACCGGATAGTACCGTGTTTGATCCAAAGCGGAATCAACAAGTGAGCTTCTGCTTAGAACATTATCAAAACCAACTCCAATTTGGTGATTGCCGATTACATAGTTAAGTCCTAGATCAAGGCCATATCCTAATTGTGATTTTGCATTTTTTGAAAAAAGTGAGCCGTTTTCGTCTTTTATAGACATGCTTGCCAAGTATCCCGAAGCACCAAAGTAAAGTTTGCCACCAGCAATTGTGATGTCTTTAGAAACGGCAACATTTTGTGAGTAGGAATTGAAATACTCACTGAAGTAGGAGTTATTCGTAAAACTGGTATTAAGACTTTTAATTTGAGTGAAATATGAAATATTGTTTCCAAAAGCAAAGGAACCAGGAATATTGTCGATTTGAGTTATATTTAAAATGGAGTTTGAATGATTGTAATTCGCAATTGCTGGGTTGCTTAAAACAGGATTTTGAATATTGAAAAGTGATTGTGCATTTGCTGAAACAATCAATGCAAAGGATACATACAGAAGTGAAAATAGCTTTTTCATAAAATTAATTTTACCGCAATATATTGAATAACAGTGGCTAATTCAAAAAAATAGGTTTACTACTACAGAATATGCGTTTCACGTAATAAGCTTCAGTTATAGGTCAAAAGAAAGAAGAAAGTTTTCATTCAACTATGCTTCTTTTAAATTGAATAGCCAATCATTAAGGTTACGTAGTGTTTATTTTCTAAATGGCCACCTTCAATAGATGGAGTATGCCATTCTAATTTTCTTTCATAGCCTAACTTAAAACTAAGCTGATTTAAGTCTTTGCCTAGCAGATGGCTCCATTCTTTTTTAGAACTTGCAAAAACTTGCACATTGATTTTTTCATGTTTTGCTAAAAAGCTAATAACTGAATAATTAAAAACATCATTAGCCATTAAGCGCAATTCGGGTGTAAAGGCCCATCCTTTTTTGAAAAACTGATGTTGATATGACAAGACTAAGAAAGGGGAGTACAAGGAGTCTTCATACATCAAAGTATGATCAAAATTTCGTGGGTTAAAAACCAACGCATTGGATAGGTGAAAGCTTACTTTATTATTGTGAAAATCGGCTCCTACAGCTAAATCAAAATACTTTGAATTATCACGTCTAAAGTTTTGTTTAATGTTTGATCCAATGGTAAGTTTTACCTTTTTTAAGTCAAAAGAATAATTCGTAGTTAACACCAATGGCAGAGTCTCCATTCCAACACTTCCAAAACTATAAAGCCCTGTGAGTCCCACGTTCCATTTGCCATGTTTATAGTTGAATCCGAGTCCTTGAATTGCTCTATAATGTTCGCCAAATAACTGGTAATAATTGGGAGAATATTTAGTTAGCGATTCAAATTCAAACTGTTGGTCATTTTCTAGTGTATTGGCTGCATTGTAAATATTGGGCAACTGCACATGTTCAAGGTTCTGACCTTTTTACAACAGTGAATAATGACCCAAAAAAAATTATAACTAGGGTTCTCATAATTAGAATAGCTGTGAACCTCGCTCAAAACCATTAGGGCTGAATCGAAAACCGATTATGTGCGTGGGAATGAAAAAGCTCCTTGAATATTCATCAATCTGAAGCATCGATTGAAAGCTATAATTTATACTGAATCTTTTAAAATCATATCCAAACATCAGATTATTGGTTAGTGAGCTGCTTGCTACATCGTCGTGAAAAATGGTGGATGATATACCTAATTTCACATTTTTGAACTTACTGGTTACTCCCAAATTACTTGTTGAAAGGTTATGTGTCATGCCTACAACCCTTGGATCGTGACTTTCTTGATAGTAAATATGATTGTAGATGAAGTGAGGCTGAAACTCGATTCTGTCATTTAGAATTAAAGTGGTCTGAAGTCTCAAGTTTATTGGGTAAATGTTTGGCATGGCAATAACGGGTCTCAAACTATTCCTTTGAATAATGTTACCAAGGCTTAATCCTATCTGGTGGTAGCCTTTAATGTAATTAATTCCAAAGCCCAAAGAATATCCTGTTTGTCCTTCAGGCATTATGGCTGAATTGGTTTTTGTTGTACCCAATCTTGCGTATGCACCTAAGTTCAATTCTGCTTCTTTCAGTTTTAATTTTCTAAAGTATCCAATATGAGCACCAACTGAGCTTGAATACTCATCAAAGCCCAAATACTGTGAAACACAAACTCCTTGTCTCTCATTTGACGAGAAAAACGATACATCGTTAAAGACTGAGGGTGAAAACGATAAATTAGAAAATCTAGAAAGACTTTGTACTGTTATTTGACCTTGAAAGGGAGAAAGTGCGGGGTTTAAAAATGTAGTGTTTTCTAGGTTTTGACCATTTAAAACGCTCGCTACAAAAACAAATAAACCTAAAATAACTTTTTTCATGCGCTTGAGTTTTTATGCAATGTATTGAAAAACAGCAGTTAATGCAATAGAAAGTCAGGTTTTTATTCCAAAGGGTTATTTCGCTTTCAATTATTCCAAGTTCTTAATTGCTCTTTGGTAAAAGTCCATTCAGGCGTTACCAAATCCCCATCAGGAATGCTGTACCAGGGGCTTAACCTTTTATCTTTTGGATTTATTAAAACATGCATTTCTTGCGCTGGCATGTAGCTCTGTGCTAAAAGAAAGATCTTTTCGCCATCCCCATTTTGCGCAACATCCATTACCATAATAGCATGTCCGGGGCTGCCACCTTTTATCCAAACATCGCCTGACTCAATTGCTGCTGGGTCTTTTCTCACGAGTTCTTTTTCTAATGAAAGTGTACCCGCATAGCTCCAAATCATTTCTAAGTATTGCCAATAATTGGCATCAGTATCACCGAAACTTTCGGTTTTAATCCAATTTACATTTTTGCCATTAACTCTAATTCTGTAGCCATTAATCCATTTGCTGTAAGTGCAATTAAAGCCATTGGTAAAATTGAAATGAAGGTCGTCAAATCTTTTCTCCTCTCGTAAGTAATCGGCCCTTACACGCATTACGGCATCGGCACATTGGTGCAGGTCTCTTTTGCCAATTGGTAAATCAATAACCGCATGATGAGCTTCTTGATTCCATTTTTCTTCGCCATTGTGCAGTTTAACCTTGCTGCCTTTGGGCTTTAAGGGCAGGCCCAAAAGATATTTATTAAATGAAGAATTTGAAAGTCTAGAGAAGCCTGCTGGCAATGGAATATCCGCAATTGTGGTTGGGAATTCAGTACTGATTTTTTCTTGACTGAAAATTGAAACAGGCTGTATCAAATTTACTTCCACTTCAGATTTAAAGGAAATCAGAATCAAAAAAGAGAGCGATAAGATGAGCTTAATTATTTGCATACAGCTTAATGAAAATAAATCGAAAAGGTAAGCTTTTGAATTTAAGCGTTCAGCCGAAAACATACTCCATGGTTTGTTTAGGTTAGATCAATAGCCTTCAGACGCTTATTTACGAACTTATAAATGAAGTGCTATGAATTTATTGCGCCTTTTATCCTTGAATGGCGTAAAGCATATGGTGGCTTTTCGGTTCTCATAATGTCAGAAACGATTGATTTCACTATTTCGCTCATTTCATAGTGGAATCAATCGCCTACATACATAGATTCATTCAATGAATTAAAAACCCACCCAATTTCCCTTTTTTTGCAACAGGTCAATGGCAGCTAATATTCACGAAATACTAAAGCGCACTTGGGGTTATGATCAATTCAGACCTTTACAAGAAAATATCATCAATTCCATATTGGAAGGAAACGATACCTTAGCCTTATTGCCCACTGGCGGGGGTAAGTCTATTTGTTTTCAAGTACCGGCCATTGCACTTGAAGGCATTTGTGTGGTGGTGAGCCCGCTTGTGGCTTTGATGAAAGATCAGGTTGAAAATCTTACCAAAAAAGGGATAAAAGCTTACCATCTACATTCAGCCATGAGCAAACGCGAGATTGATATTGCCTTGGATAATTGCGTTTACGGCGATGTGAAATTTCTTTATGTTTCCCCTGAAAGGTTGAAGACAGATATTTTCATTGAGCGCTTTAAAAAAATGAAAGTGGCCTTTGTAGCCATTGACGAAGCGCATTGCATTAGCGAATGGGGCTACGATTTTAGGCCGCCTTATCTCGAAATTGCCGCTCTGAGAGAATTAAAACCCCAGTTGGCTTTTTTGGCGCTAACGGCTTCAGCTACCCAATTGGTGCAAGAAGATATATGTGAGAAATTAGCGTTTAAGGAAGGCTATCAGGTTTACCGAAAATCGTTTGACAGGCCTAATGTGGTATATGCAGTTACTAAAACTGACGATAAGCACGGGCGCATTTTGTACGCTTTAAATAAAACACCAGGGACAGCAATTTTGTATGTGCGTAACCGCAGGCAAACCAAAGAGCTAAGCGAGTGGTTAAATCACGAAGGGATCTCGGCAACTTTTTACCACGCAGGCCTTACCCCTAAAATCAGAAATGCAAGGCAAGAAGCCTGGATTAATAATAAAGTGAGGGTAGTTGTAGCCACTAATGCTTTTGGAATGGGGATTGACAAGGCCGATGTAAGGTTAGTTTTGCATTACGGAATACCTGACAGCTTAGAAGCTTATTATCAAGAGGCCGGCAGGGCAGGCCGCGACGAAAAACGTTCGTTTGCTATAGCCATGGTGGCTTCACTTGATATTGAAAACCTTAAAGCAAGTATTGATGAACAGTTTCCTGAGCCGCGAGAGGTGGTAATGACCTACCATGCGCTGGGAAATTTTTTTCAAATACCATTAGAGAGCGGGCAATTTCAGGTATTTAATTTTGATATGATTGCTTTTTGCAAAGTGTACGATAAACGCCCAATTCAGGTGATAAATCATTTAAAATTGCTTCAACAGGCGGGTTATGTAAGTTTTAGCGAAGCTACATTTGACATGAGCCGCTGTACTATGCTATTGCCTTATGATGAGATGTACCGTTTTATGGTAGCCAATAAAAGGCACGATGAAATATTGAAAACTCTATTGAGACTCTATGGCGGTATGTTTGATAATTACATAAAAGTAAGCGAACAAAAAATAGCGTCGGTACTTAAAATTAGTGATGCTGAGGTTAGAAAAAGATTAATTGAGCTACAGAAGTTAAAAATTATTGACTACGTAGCATCAAGTAATACGCCACAAATTGAATACACCTTACCGCGACACGATAAGGATCAGGTAATGCTTGATCATGCTTTTATTAAATCGCGCAAAAAGGTTGTAGAGAATAAAATTGAAGGTATTTTAAGTTACATCAATACAACTGGTAAATGCCGCGGTAACTTGATTTTAGAGTATTTTAATCAAATACCGCTGCATAATTGTGGGCATTGTGATTATTGTATGTCAGTTGATTACAATGCAGACGACTTGTTTAAAGAGCTTAGAATGGTTTTAAAAAAAGAGCCCATCAGTCTTAACGAATTAAAAATGCGTTACAATACTCAAAATAAAGTGTTTAGGGCAACGTTTAGATTACTGCTCGATCAGGGCATTATTGAAATAAAAGGCGAAACAGTGTACCATTGCAGCTAATTTGGCTTAAGTAGTTTTGAAACGCATCATATTTACCGTTACCAATGATTTACAATACGATCAGCGAATGCAACGAATTTGCACTTCGCTTGCAAAGGGTGGGTATAATTGTACATTGGTAGGAAGGTGGCTACCGAGCTCAAAACCATTACCCGTTTTTACGTTTAGAA
>JBMYOR010000152.1:0-6410 GCA_049599535.1 Bacteroidia bacterium
AAAAGGCTTCATTTTGGCTTTATATATAAAGGCGTAGTGCAAAGCAAGTTTTACCCAATGCCCAGCGAGCCCAATATCGCCAAATGTTTTCTTAATATTTCTTCCGCCAGTATTCTTATATTTTTTATAGTCAGGCACTATGGGGTATGTTGTAATGCTAATACCACTACCATCGAGCAAGCCATAGCCCGCTGATGCTATACAAGCAGCGCCCATATTACCAAGGGATCCTTTATGATTTAGCTGTTCTTTACCACTTTTAATTGAATCAATAATATTATCTGCAACTAGTTTGGCCGTAATACCCGATGGCATGCCTGTGCGTGGTGGCGATGGTGAAATATCGGTTCCGTTGGGAGATTTGCGTGGTTTTGAAATAGCATGTGGTGGAGCAAAAGCAATTCCGGGGGCAAAAATGTTTTTATAACTAGGATTTTGATAGGTTTCAGGCCAATCTTGCACACTCCATTGTTCATAGGGTTTAGCGGCGTAATCTGCATCTACAACCATAAAGCCCCTAAATAATTTAGGGGTAATATCGTTTTCAAGTTGATCATAGGCCCTAAATCCGTGGCCCGAAAAGGCTGGGATTAGCATTGCAAAATCATATGATTCAGTTTTGTGTTCGCCATTAAGGTTTTCATAATAAACGGTTCCATTTTTCACCTTATTTACACCCGCGCCTAAAACCCAATTTATTCCCCGTTCTTCAAATACCATTTGCACCATTTCTGATGATTTCATGGCTTTCCCGCCTACTTTCATCATCATTCCATCCATTCCAAAATCACCGAGTTCATTCTCGTTCGAAATCCACGTAATTTCAAACTGATTGCGCACTTTATTTCTTCTAAGTTCTTGTTCAACATTAAGTATATACTCAAAGGCGGCACCTTGGCAAGTGGCTTTTGGATGCCCTGTGCCAATTAGTATTTTTTGATGTTTGCCCTTCTTTGCGTTTTTTATGGCGTTTTTGAGCCCATGGGCAGCTTCAGTTGCGTGTGTGTATGTGCATACGGAGTATACATTATAGGTACCAGGTACTAAACCTTCAGTTTGATCAAAAGCTAATTTAGGACCTGTCGCATTAATCAAATAATCGTACCATATTCTGGTTTTTTCACCTTTCTGAGCGCCCACCACATATTCTGCCATAATATGTGGCTTGGGTTCATCGGTGTTGCCTTCAGGAAAAAATGATACGGCCTTAGCTTGTGTATAGTTTATACCTTTCTTTTTATATAATGATGCAAGTGGAAAAATTATTTTTTCAGGTGCCATACGGCCAATACCAACCCAAATATTTGAGGGAATCCATTGATAATTGCTATTGGGTGAAACCACCAGCACTTCATGCTCTTTAGCAAGTTTTCTTCTAAGGTGAGATGCGGCAGTGTGGCCCGCAATACCGGCGCCTAATACTAATATACGTGCCATATTCAATTAAGTTTTGTAAAGCGAATGTGAATATTTTTTGATGCTCTAAATGCGACAAGTGTTACATAAAAAGCTGACTTACATCACCTTATTGTTAGGATGTGAATAGGCATGAAGTATTCGCCCTTTTAAATGTAATGCTAATGGCGCGGCTACTGATTGCTTTCTAATGAGAAAACACTTTAGGGTATTCGTAGTTTTTTATTGGGTCTTATAAATTACCCTTATCTTAATAATTTCATGATGAATTATTGATAATAAGGGAGTTAAGGTTCTTTCTTGCTTAGGGGATAGTTTGGGGTAGATCCCATAATGTATTAAACCATTTACCCACTAAATATGATGAAGGCCTTCACTTTATAATAATGCTAAAGGTTTAGCCTTGTGTGTTTTGATATTATATTTGATTAAATCTATAATTTTTTATGAGAATTGTTTTGCTGAGTGTTTTTTTATTGTTTTTATCTGCAAGCGTACCTAGCGATTTTGTTTTGGTAAATGATTATATACCCACGGTAGTATTAGATTTACGATATTCCACGTATCGTAATTTTGTAGGCAGACCTATTAACGGATACCAAAACAAGAAATGCTATATAACTTTAGAAGCGGCAAGGGCGTTAAGTGGAGCTCAAAATCAATTGCAAAAGCGTAGCTACTGTTTAAAGGTGTTTGATGCCTATCGCCCGCAACGTGCTGTTGACGGTTTTGTAGATTGGGCAAAAAGGCTTGACGATACTGTTATGAAAAAGCATTATTACCCTAAATTAGATAAATCGCAATTGTTTGTTGAAGGATATATAGCTTCTAAATCGGGCCATAGCCGTGGAAGCACAGTTGATGTAACCATTGTTGATCAATATTACAATGAGTTAGATATGGGAACTAAATGGGATTATTTTGGAAAAAAATCATGGCCAAATAGTAATGAAGTAACACCATGGCAAAAGGCGAATAGGCTACTGTTGCAATGTGTAATGGTGCAAAATGGTTTTAGGCCATTAAAAGAAGAATGGTGGCATTTTACCCTAATAAAAGAGCCTTACAAAAGCACGTATTTCGATTTTATTTAATGCGAATATGACTATTTCTGATGAGTGCTGAGCAAGTTGTTTTGCTTGTAAACGGTTACTAATTTCTTCATCAATGAATTCTATTTAACAAGCGTAAATATCGTTTTTTACTTAAGAACGAAAGGTTAAAGAGTATTTGTGATTGCATTTGAAGGTTAATCTCTTATATGAAAAACCGCATGAAGTGTATCTCTTTCAATGATGAGTAACATTTACAGCTAGTTCAAGAATTGAAGAAATAGAAGTGTTGACCAGCGCAAGAATTACTCTTTAACAATCATAAACTGATGATTACCGCTTGAATTCGTAAGTTTTATTACATAGATACCCGAAGGTATTTGCTCAAAATTTATGGAGTAAGTATTGGGTGAATTTTGATGCATTTCAAAGCCAACTTTTCTGCCTTGCATGTCATAAAGGTAAACAGATTCAAAGGGTATTTGCCCTGTAGCTCTAATAAAAACATGGCTGCTGGTAGGGGTGGGGTAGATTGAAATATCAGATTGTTGGTTGTTATTTATACCAACAATGGGATAAACAACAACAATACGATTGAATGTATCAGAAACATTGCGCGATGAATCAGCGGCGTAATATTGAACAGAGTAGGTGTCGGGTAGTTGCGTGTTTACAGGGTTAAAGGTGTAGCCCCAAACATTGGCAGAATCCCAATAATTATCTACAAAGATAAATCCTGGGTCAATAAACGTGTCGCCTTGGTTTAGAAAGATAGTATCTGCACCTAATACGGTAACAAGGGGCGGCAGCGTGTCATTAACCAAAATATATCTTACCAAAGAGTCTGAACCTGTTGTGTAGGTTACTTTATACTTGATGGTGTACAAACCAAGTCTCGTGGCTGTGGAGTTAAGTCCAAAGCTATCTATATATGTGCCACTAGTATTTAATTTTAAACCCGTAGTGTCTCCTTTATAATTAGATAGTGCAATGCCTGAATCGACAAAAGTTGAGAATACATGAATGGTATCTTTTAAATTCCCTTTTAGCTCAAAGGTCTTTAGGTATTTTTCATATACGTTTACAAACTTGCTTGTTGTGTCAAATTTTGAGCAGTTGCTTGTTTTTAAAGTTACTCTATATCTACCGGCGGTATCAAATACGGGTTGAAAATTAAAACTTACTGAGTCAGCTAAGGCACCATTTAGGTACCATTCGTAGGTGTTAAATGCTTTTGGATTGGCATTATTATAAGCTACAATTGTGCTGTCAATAGATTGTAAACCAATAAGGGTAAATCGCGACTTGGGTTTTGACTGATTAAATTTAGATTCATCGGCACCTATTGTGGGGTATGATTCGCATCGTAGTTCACCGTCTATATCAGTATCAATACCCACCGAGGGAGCCTGAAATGCTTTGAATTTATAATCCAAGTGTGGACCTGTAATGCTATCGAGCCGCGGTTTTAACTGCCACGAGTTGCTGTTGATTTTAGAATAATCAGTTAGTTGATTTTTTATGGTACTATATTTTTCTCCATTTATATCAATTAAATTCTTGTCAACAGAAAAGATGATGTTATGATCAAACAACAAAGAACTTAGATCCTTGAGCGAAATATAGGTGCTAATTCCATTATCATAATCATACTTTTTTGTTTCATATATAAGATTATTAAGCACTTGAATATTAGATGTTTCATAATTGCTTACATAAGTCCAGTGTGCTCTTCTATCTTCAACAGCCAAAAGCCTTCTCCCAATAAAAGTATTGTGTGCTACCAAAATGTTTTTTGAACTCGAAATGCGCAAGCTTGCATGTGAGTTGTAGTAATTAGAAAAGTCAGCTGACTCATAACCTATATGGTTGAAGTAATTATTATGAATAGTTGAATTAGATGAGCCAAAGTCACAATCTTGAATGGCCAAAACATCAGTATTTTCAACATAGCTGAATTGCAACACCCATTCAAAAATAAAATCTACAATAAAGTGATTGTTGTTGATTTTAAAATAGCCCGATTTGTAAATGAACATGGGGGTTTCTACATAGTTATTGCTAAATACAAATGAATCGATGTAGTTAATTGATAGGGATAGCTTTACATCAGTAGCCGATGTGGATGATGTTATTTTTTTAAACGTATTATTATTTACAATTAGAGTTGAAGGATTTGTGGATTTTGATGAATCACCAGCCACGTAGAGGTGTCGATTGCCCCCTGAAAATATATTGTTTGATATTTTTAAATACTTAAAATTAAAACTGTGTTTAAGCAATAGTTCGCCTGCACTATATACTGAATTTGCATCTAGCGCAACCATTGAGTGGAGAGCAGTTGTGCTTTTGCTTGGCTTTAAACCAAATACGCAGTTTTCAATACTTACCGAAAGGCATTGATCTTTTAATTGTATTAACCATGCGTTGTTGGCATCGGTGCTTTCAAACTTTAACTTTCTTAAGGTTATAAATCGAGTTCCGTTTAACACCAGCAATCTTTTTTCTCTGTATGATTCTAAATGGCGAATAATGCATTGGCTTGAATCGGTGCCTTCAAAAGTTACGGTGTTAATTGCATTACAACCAGGAATGTTAGAAATCACAAAATTTCCTTCATAAACCCCTGGGTTTATAATAAACTTGGTTGGCCCGCATACTCCGTAGGTGTTTAGTAGTTTAATGGCATCTTGTAAATATTCAAAATCGGCACTGGTGCCGCCAATGGTATAAGTGCCGTTAAAAGATGACCACAATTGTGATTTGGTGGTATCATCTAGGTTTTGATCTAATTGCCCATTTACTGAGTCCACTACAATTTCAGCCAGATTTAATCCTTTGTTGAAAATTGAAGAATCTAAGGTGAGGTAAGTAGAATTACCCGGCGCAAGTAGCACATTAAAGTGCTGAGCGTTTTGCCAGGTTCCATTAAGTTTCCAGCTTAGGTCTATTGTTTTAATGGTGTCATTTCCCTCATTCAGTAGCTTAGCGCTTGTGTTGCTTGGGCCATCACAAAACACTCCAAACTCCGTAATTACACCATCCAGGTTTTTTCGTTCAATGATTTTTATATCATCAATGGTGAGTCCGTCTAATAGCTGAGTGCTTTTCGCATTGTCTTTATCGCGTTGCCCAAACCTTAACTGAAATGTACTGTCTAATACTTGCCCATTTGCTTTTAATAGATCATTAATCTTGAGCCCACTGGCAAATTTCCATTTGCAGGGTGCGGCTTTTTCCTTTCCCCAATTATAAGCCACAATCCAATTGTCTGTATTACTACCCCTAATCCAAACACGGTCTTGAATGTGAAATTCATCGTTATGATGCATGTACCAAAACGATAATTCTAGTGGTGCTGTTTTGTAATTGCGTAAATCAAGAGTGAAAATCAAATAATTATTGCTCGTATCTAATGAGTATGTGGCGTCTAGTGTGGCAGCTCCTTTACCAGAGTGGTAAAACTGATTTCCGGCAGCAAAGCGCAATCTACCGCTGTTGGTTTTTGCATACTTTAAATGCGCTTTCTTGTTGTTAATTACTACTGTGTCTGTCCTTTGTTTATATATTTTTTGTGAACCTACATTCTCAAATCCTTCATAAAAAGGCAGGCTGATCTAACCACTTACTTGAAAACAAAAAAGGCAGAGTAGGGGGATGATAAGGGGCTTCATGGTCAATTCTTACAGTAAGTAGATGCAGTAGACATTCATAAGCAATTTATGAAAAATAAATAGAACTGGTCAATTTAAAAAGCTCAAAACTAAGTAATCCACTTTCAAGTGTTTGACCACCATTCTGGTGTCAGTTCCAACATATGTTCATCTCAAAAATAAATGAGAAACGTTCTTCTCTTTTTGTTGATTTTGCAAAAAACTGTCTCATTGAATCGATGTTTTGTTGTCAAAAAACTACCGAAGCAATTCAAAACAATGATCTATT
>JBMYOR010000153.1:0-6403 GCA_049599535.1 Bacteroidia bacterium
TTTATTATTTTTAGGAGCTTTGGTTTTTTTTATTGTCTTGTATTTTCTTGATGAGAAGAATAAGCAACATCGGCAGACGGTTTAAGCCATCTCTAAGTCAATGAGCTTTGGTACCAATACATGATCTTCAAGCAACTCGTGAATTACCATGTCTTCTTTAAAAGCATTAATCTGTTGAATAAGCAGGCGGTAAGGCGATGCATTCATTTCGTCAGGTCTGTAGGCCATAAAGAGTTTTATGATCATTGAAATATCAATAGGCGAGTGGTTGTGCTCTGCCAAAAACTGCATGGCCGAGTAATTGTTGAGCTCCAAATATTGAGAAGCATCTAAATGGTGTGATCCGTAAAGGCTTAGTGCATACGGAAAAAGCTTTTCTTCTTCGTAGGTAATATGCTCAATAAGGTGGTTTCTGTAATTTGTAAAAAGCGAATTAATGGCAATGGCAAAAGCTGAATGGTTATTAAATCCTTCGGTAAGAATTTCAAGCGTTCGCTCAATTTCAGGTATCCTTTTATTAAGGTACTCATTATGAGATCGCTGTAGGTATTTTACTACCATGCCTACATCATACTTTTTGAGTGCCTTAATGTTTGAGTACTCGGTTTGAAAAGGTGCACAGATCAAATCAATAATAAAATCTGGTTCAATGCAATCTTCGATTTGAAACGATGCTAAGGGGTTGGTGGCATTTACATCAACATTAAAACGCCGAAGCACATTGGCCGAAAAAGAGCTGATAACGCTTAACTCAGCAGGAGAGGCTTTTGATGTAATCATTTGTTTTACTTTGGGTATACAAATATGAGTTACAAAGTATTGTTTGGTTGATGACCTATGTCATGCATCTAAAAAAGTTTTATTCCAAAATGCTTATAATAACTTTGTGGCTTAGTTATTAGTTTTTTTGAGTTCAATTTTAATTGCAAAATTTGAGATTATAAATCGAAAAGTAGAAAGGGTGCCGGGAGTTTTCGTTTCTATTTTGGCAATTATGTATTATTATTATTTATTAAGAAGGGATATTTTACTTTGTGTCAAATGACTTTTAATTTCAAATCTTTGAATGGAAAGTTATAATAGTTGATCGACGTTTAATAGCTCAAGTTTGGATTGGAAAATGAGAGATTTATGGCAATCAATAATTGTCTTATTTATGCGGATTTTTTAATGTATGACTCAGGCTTCACGTCGTCAAGAGTTTTGTTATTGTTTTTAGCGGTTGGCTTATTTTTATAATCAATATGGTGGAATTTTAAAAAAAAAGTAATTGTTGTGAAAAGCCTGATGACAGATCTGCCAGAAATAGATTTGAAACAGATAAGAAAGCACACAATTTAATTTCTGTGCATGCCTACGGATCAACTAACTATAAAGCGTCTGCCTTGCACGCCACATATAGGCATAGTAATGATGCAGTATACACTTAGATACAAAGGAAATTCGCGGACGATATAATGACCTTCTTTACTATTATGTCAACACATGATACTTCTCGAAAAAGAGGAGATTTACAAGTAATTTCGCTAACATCCAACAGTTCATATCAGTAGAGTTTGATAGAACTTGGATTTGTTACAAATACAAATGACTACAACACGATGACCTCTTATATTGATAAAATAGCATTACAGTTGGTAAAAAGTTTAGAAAGCAATATCTGGAAGAATTATAAACAAAGGGTCAAAGTGACTAAGTATCAGTTCGGTGGTATAAACTACGATTCAATGGAAATGGCCTTGAGCGAATATGAAAACACTTTGAGTAATGCGAATAAGTTAATCATGGAAGGATTGGTTGATGGATTTTCGGGAGAAGCCATTACTGAGCCGAGGCCTATTACAGTCATTGAATTAAGAAGTTTAGAATTAATAATAAAATAAGAATGAAGTTCGCCTTTATTACTGCCATATTTATAGCCATGATTTTGTCATGCAAAAGTGACAATGACAGAGCATTCAAATCAGTCAAAATCCCTGCAAGTCTTGTAGATAGTATTAACGACTGTGAAGGCGTAGTGTCTTTTAAAACGCAGGCAAATTCTGACAATCTAGGCAGGCTAATGGACTTATTAAGGAAGATAAGTGAAGATGTAAAATTTGTAGATACGGTTCTCTTTCAAGATGGCCTAGTCACCTTAAAGTTGCCATCTGGAGAATTGGGCCAGGAGTTTTACCAGATGGCTGGCTTGATGGAATACAACTGGCAGTATTGTCAATATCATAGTATTTATTCCGCTTTTTTCTTTTATACAGAAGTACAAGGAGTGAAATTGGAGTACGAAGATGATAACATTACACTCATTCCTTGTAAGGGTGAGTATGATGCTGTGATACCTGAAGGTGGCGTAATGAAGCGCATTTGGTATGTTGCTGAGCTCGATTATGCACAGGCCTTAGATAGGGATAACCCAAGCATCTATCATGATTTGGAAGCACGAATTATTAAAAGTTCAATTCTCGACTCACTTGCAACGGCCAATAGCATTAAAAGAAAGTAAACTTCTCCTTATTCCTGAGCATTTTGGACCGTGCCGACAGAAGAACGAATATGATTTTAAAAGTGATGCAGTTTTTATTTCAATCAGTACTCTTAAATTATTGGGTAATAAAAACTGCTTGGCTTTTTTTTGATAAAACTAGTAGGGCTTATTTAGGCCCAGTTTTAGAGCGCTCAACAGCATACACTGACTCAAATATCCTTTCGTTAATTCTCGATTTTTCATATTTCATGTCACCAATAATCTTACTATTGGCATATTTAAAGTTGGTAGATACGAAAGAGAGCTTTTGGAAATATTTCGTAGCATTAATGACAGTTTTTGCCCTTAGTTCTATTATTCTGATTTTCATTGAAGTTGATCAAACTGGAAAACGATTGTTACATTTATATTTAATTTTTGTAATTGGGTTATTTCAGGTTGCTAACATTCAACTTATTAGGTTTTTTCTAAAATCACCTATTAGTTCTGTTTTGAAAAAATAAATTTTCAAACCGCCCAAACCAAGCCCGGTCTTTTAAACCTTCAATTTTAATGTTCCCCCAAGTTTTATAGCCTTGGCACTCAAAGCAAATTTCTAGAAAAGCTTCTAAGTCGTTATTGCTATTGTACCAAGCTATTCCATGCCGTGGTATATAGCATTCATTGGTCATACTCGCTTCAGAAGTGTCGTTTAAAAGAATCTGCAACTGTTTGAGAGTTGAAGGATCAGAAATTTCAGTACGGTTCTTAATGAGTCTAGTATCAATTCCATCGGGCCATATAATTGAATTATAAACAAAGTCGTTACTGTCTATTTCTATAGAGTCTTCGCCCATGTAAATGGGTTTCAATTCCAAAAAATAGGTGGATAATCCGTCTTCAAAAAGGTGGTCTACTTGGTTTGTTATTGCATTGGCTTGCGTTTCAGATGTGTTTGCGCTTTGTTGTTTGCAGGCTGCAATAGTCAAAAGTGAAACGGTTAATATTATTAGAAACTTGAATTTCATATTGTCATGTTTGTAATCACAAGTTTAGTTATTATGTCGTTATCGACGCAGGAGTGTCCTTCGAAATCTCATCACCACGTTGGCACGTAGCGATAGTGTGCGTTAAAATCACAAATCGCTCATCACCAATCACCAATCACCAATCAAAACTCAACATCTAAAATTCAAAATCAAACATTCAACATTTCAAGGTCTCCGTGATAAAACAATCAACCATTCGATATTCGATGTTCAATATTGGTCATTCAACATTCATAACTCTTCCGGTTCAAACTGCTCATATTCATCAATACAATCTTTAAATAGTGCGTGGATTTGATCCATTTGATCATACCCCAGCTTTTGGCCAAATTGGGTGAGTAAGTAAATGCCACCAAGGGTTAAAACGCCACCCGGTACAAACCAAAGCGCCCAGGCATACTGACCAATTTGCCATTGACTTAAGCCCCAAAACAGCATGGCCAAGGTGCCCACACCAAAAACAGCATAAACGAAAATGAACATAGTCCATATTCCAGGTTTTGGACCGTAAAGGCCGCGTATGAGCGTTCCGTTGGGGTGGTTTTCAACTTCTAAACCTAATTGTGGGCTCCAAAAATGTACTTCTGCTTTAGAAATCCGTATTGAAACATGATGCGTAGCAACGCTGCCTGTTAGGTTAGGTCTTGCCTTAATTTTTGTTGCAAACTGGTTTAAAACGTTTTCAGGATTTGCCTTAAGGTATCTTCTAAAGCGGGGCCGGCTGCGCAAACTTTGTATTTCAGGAGTGCTCATTACTTTAAACTGAATTGCTTCAGTAAAAGTAGCATAAATTACATAATTGACCTTTATCAGTATTTTGGTTTGAAAAGAATTATCCTTACCCTACGGTTTTTGGCTCTCCCCTTTTTTGAAGCATTATCGCCAAGCGACGAGGCCATTCCAGCTCCAATTGTGTTGATTCTATCCTCATTAATACCTTGACTTACCAAGTGGTTTTTTACCACAACGGAGCGTTGTTCTGATAGGCGCAAATTATAAGCTGCATTGCCTATACTGTCTGAATACCCGCGTAGCTCAATTTTAACTTCGGTATTTGATTTTAGTACATCAATAAGCACTCGCAGTACTTGCTTTGCAGAGTCGCTTAGTTCAGATGAGTTAAGTCCAAAATATACGTTTTCGGGTGCCGAATGTCCTGTTTTTTCAATTTCTTCACTGATAAGGGTTGTTTTGGGTTCAGGTATTACGCAGTCTGGATCCTTACCAAGTGAATCTATTTTTCGTGCAAATTCACAAACGAAAATATCTGCCAAATCGCTTTTTCTGTTGCTGCTGAAATAAGCACGACCTTTTTGATCTTTTATAAAATAGGCATCAAATTTTTCAGAATTTACTGCTGTCAAGTTTTTTGGTTCGCTCCATTTGGTAAGGCTCTCATTTGTAGGCCTTGAATAATAAATATCATATCCGCCTTTTCCATCTTTTCGGTCTGATGCAAAATACAAAGTAGAATCAGAATCTAAAAAGGGTGAAATCTCATTTGATATGGTATTGATTCCCCTAAGAAAATAATAGCGCCAACGCGTGCCTGATTTTTTAAACATTAGTATTTCATACCCCATGTCTCTACCAGTAATACTATCCTTTTTATAAGCCATAAAGGCAATTTCTTCATTCGGCGACATCCAAAAACCATGAATACCCGAGCTGTTTTTGGGGCAGTAAAACTCAAGGTCTTCATAAGTGGGGTTCGCACTATTGGAGCTAAAAGTTGCCTTAGTTATGCCCATTTCGCCATTTGGGTTGTTTAACAAAAACAGGGATTTACCGCTTGAGTCTACACCAACTACCGCATTATTACTCTTTTTGTTTAACAGGGTATAAGGTTTGGCATTATCAAATTCAAAGCTTTTTAGTTGGCTTAGGTATATGTTGTGTCCATCACCATTGTAGCGAGCAAAAAATAATTTATCAGAATTAAAACTTGGAATTGGAAATGTTTCTTCATGGAGAGAGTTTACAGCACTAGTAAGTGGTTTTATGCTAATAATTGAGTCGGTGAATTGACCAAAGGTCCAACCACTCATTGTTAGTAATAACAGTAGGCTAATCGCTTTTACCATAAATGTTTTAGCGCTTTTTGATTGTTAAACAAATAGGTAAAACCAAGTTCATGAGTACCAAATTGATATGCCGCAATAGTGCCTGTGCTAAGCTCATAGGCATAACTTAGCGCAAACCTGTTTTTAATCATAAGGCCGGCCTTTACATTTACAGCCTGTCGAATTCTATAATTTAAGCCAAACCACACTTTGCTTTTATAGCGCATTTTTGCTCCAATAGAAATTGAAGGCGGTACACCATTTACCGCAAATATGGCCACAGTAGGTGCTATTTGCCACTCTTTGTTTATTTGGTGTATATACGATCCGTTGATTATAAAGTGGTTTCGTAAATGATAATTACTCACGTCTCCATAATCGTTAAATGGTTGATTATCGAAAATCTGAGTAGCTGACAAACCCATGTAGAAATTTTTATTATAAGCTATGATGCCAACATTAGAATTCAAAAAAGATGTATTTGAATTATCACTTTTATATTCAATAAAGACTTCATCGCCATTTTCAAGTACCCAAAGCTGATTAAGTATGATGTTTAGATAAGAAAACCCAAGGCCAGCACCAAGGCTAACCTTAAAATCATTCTCTGTTTTAAAGTGATAGGCAAAATTTAATTTTGAGTCGAACCGCTCAAAAGGGCCAATAGCATCGGTTGAAATATCTACACCAATGCCTATGGGTAGCGCTTTGGTTTTTTGTACCGCCTTTTTCTGCGAATTATAAAGGTGTGGATTGCTTAATATCAGCGCGTTGGGGCTTATGGTATCAATCCAGTTTTTTCTAAGCCGTGTAGCATATGAAATATATTG
>JBMYOR010000154.1:0-6372 GCA_049599535.1 Bacteroidia bacterium
TCATCACAAAAATATAGAGCTATTGGGCAAGCTTGGATTTAAGGTGCCAATAGATGAAAGTAAGCTTTGTAAGAACATTGGTGAAGTTGATGATTTCATAAACGCTTGGGAAGCAAGGCGCGAAACCTACGATTACGATACCGATGGTATGGTAATTAAAGCAAACCATCGCGAAACACAAGACAAGGCGGGTTTTACAGCGCACCATCCGCGTTGGGCTATTGCATATAAGTTCAAAGCGAAACAGGCCACTACTAAACTATTAGATGTAGAATTTCAGGTGGGTAGAACAGGTGCAATAACTCCTGTAGGCAAGGTTCAGCCAACGCAATTGGCGGGGGTTACAATTTCTAGTATTTCACTGCACAATCAAGATATAATACGTCAAAAGGACCTTCACCTTGGTGATACGGTGTTGATTGAACGTGCAGGTGATGTAATTCCTTATGTAGTCAAGGCTATGGAAGACCTTAGAGATGGTTCCGAGAAACCAATTGACTTTCCGAAAGATTGTCCTGTTTGTAGCTCTCTACTTGAAAAACCAGAAGGTGAAGCAGTATGGCGCTGTGTAAATGCCGAGTGCCCTGCCCAGGTAGAAGAGCGAATGATACACTTTGTATCAAAAGAAGCAATGAATATTGATGGACTTGGACGAGATATTGTGAAGCGATTTTACATGTTAGATATTCTCAATACAATTGAAGACATCTATCAAATAGAATATAACAGAATATTTGAGCTAGAAGGCTGGGGCGAAAAGTCGGTTAAGAAATTGCGAGACGGCATTGAAGCTTCTAAGAGCCAAAAAGCTGAGCGTGTGCTTTATGCCTTAGGAATTAGGCATGTAGGCTTAACCACAGCAAAAGTGCTGATGAAGGCTGTTGAGTATATTCCTGATTTAGAATTATTAAGCCAAGAGCAGCTACAGGAGTTGCCTGATATTGGACCCAAAGTGGCTCAGACCGTTTTTGATTTTTTCAAGGTAGAAGCCAATATGCAAATGATCAAAAACCTTGAATCATTGGGTGTAAACCTGAGAAAAGAAGAAATGGAAGGGGCTACCAATAAGCTTGATGGTAAAACATTTCTTTTTACGGGTACACTAAACAAAATGGGCAGAAGCGAAGCCAAGCAATTGGTTGAAGACAATGGAGGAAAACTCATCTCATCTGTATCTAAGAACTTAAACTTTCTAGTAGCAGGAGAAAAGGCGGGCTCAAAACTCAAAAAGGCCGAGGCTATTTCGTCTATTCAAATAATAACCGAAGACGACTTTTTACAAATGATTGAGTAAAGTAATATAGAGTTCAATAATATAAATCAGAACAAGCGATTTCAAATCGCGTACTCAATTCTATTTTAAAATCAGAAACGATGAATTTCAATCCATCGCTAATAAACAAAAAGCCCCAAAATAAAATTTTGGGGCTTTTTGTTTTTATTGAAGCTAAAGATTTATTCTTCTTCGCCTTCTTCTTCAAGTTCGCCTTCTTCTTCATCAATTAAAAGGTCAGGATCAACATATTCAGCTCCTTCTTCTTCAATTGCGTTTTTAGGTTGGTATTCGTAGCTCAATATTCTAATTTCAGTTCTACGATTCAACTGGTGTAAGCCTTCAAAAATTTCTTCGTTACTCGAGAATCCATTGATAAATGATTCCGTTAGCGTTACACTTACAGCATTAGGGTTGTCTTTAGTGTAATTCGCAACAAATTTTCCTTTTTTGTTTTTTACAATCGGGTTTGATGCGTCATCTACCAAAATTACTTTGGGTTTGTATTCGCCATAACCTTTTGGTTGAAACCTTTCTCTTTCAATGCCAACGCTTGCCAAATAATTTACAGCAGATTCAGCACGTTTTTGTGCCAATTGTTCGTTGTACTCGTCACCACCACGAGAGTCAGTATGAGAACTTAACTCCATTTCGGTATAATAGTGCTCTTTAAGAATTAAGGCAAATGAGTCTAATAATTTAGCAGCATCTTCTCTAATATCCCATTTGTCAAGGTCATATTGAATATCAAGTTCAAACTCAGGTCTCATCGGAGTTAGATATAGATCACGCTCAAAGTCCATTGAAACATCATAATCATAGGTGCTAACCGTTGGGTCGTCATCTAAGCTTTCATAGCGTTGTTTGTAAGGGTGCAATGAGTAATCGGTTTCACTGCTCAACTTCATAAAATAGTATCCTATTTCATTGGTCTTTACAAAAACTTTTACTGTATCGTCAAAATTGGTTAGCGTAACTTTTGAGTTTGCTATTACTTCTTTAGTCTTTTTGTCATACACATATCCAGAAACCGTAAAATTTAATGGTACTACGGTAAATGAGTATATATTATCAATACCTAAATTATTTCCTCTGTTTGAAGCTAAATAACCATAGTCACCTTTTCTGCGTGTTTTCTTTTTATCTCTTTCAAAAAAGATTGAGATATCATCGCCAGCAGAATTCATTGGAGCTAATAAGTTTTTAGGTTCTGACCATTCTTTACCTCTACCGTAGCTTACAAATAAATCCATTCCACCAATACCAGGGTGTCCGTTTGATGAGAAGTACATGGCATTATCGTAAATGTGTGGATACATTTCATCTTTGGCTGAATTTACAATAGGCCCAAGATTAATTGGATCACTCCAAGTTTTAGAGCGCTTTACATAGGTACTCATCCAAATGTCATATCCGCCATATCCACCAGGCATATTACTTGCAAAGTATAAAATGTTTCCGGCTTCAGATAAGCTAGGGTGACCATAGTGAACAGCTTTTGACGAATCTTCACAAAAAGGAACTCTTTCTGGTTCTGACCATGATTTACCTTTTCGCTTTGCTTCCATCAATACACAGTTACTATCGTTTCTGTCAAGGTCGTTTTTTACGTACGCTCTATTACAAGCGGTGTAAACCATCATTTTCGCTTTTGGATCAAAAGCGGCCATTCCTTCACTCCAATCAGTGTTTATAAGACCTTCAGACTCATATAAAGTTGGCTTTTGTAAACCACTTTTCTTTTTACCGCGTTGTTCTTGGGCAATAAAAAGATCCGTTCTGGCACCGCCTCTAACTTGGTTGTCTTCATTACCGCCTGTGGCTACTGTTCCTTTGTCTCCATCTGCTCTGGTTGATGTAAAAACAATTCCTTGTGGCATAATTACAGGAGCAAAGTCATGGTATTTACCATTGCTCAGTTGTCTTTCTTCTTCAACTCTATATCGAGTTTCTAAAGGATTCTCTTGCCATTCAAGTGCTTGATTACATAGTTCAATTTCTTTGGCAACATTGGCATTGCCCGGAACAGCTTCTTGGTACTTTTCGAGTTGTACAGTTGCTAAGTCAAATTTTTCGCGTGACTTAAGCACCTGGGCAAACTCATAGTGTGTAATTGGGTCATCTGCACCATCATTTGTAGCTGTTTTGTAAAAAATTTCAGCTTTGGTGTAGTTGTTTACAGAATGGTACAGCTTACCTAATTTGGCAGCAAGAACCTTCTTTTCTTCCATTTTTTTTGTAGAACGGTACTCTTTTTCAAGAGCTTCAATAGCTTGTTGTTTTAACCCAAATTCATCGGCAACATCGTATGGAAGGCCTCTGTTGCATGAATTTAGAACGGGCAAAAGCAAGCTAAAGATTAAAAGGGAGGGTAGAATTTTGCTCATGTCCTGTTGATTTAACCTTGAGTTAATCTAAAATTTCGTCAATCTTACGACGAAATATTCTTTTTCAGAAATTTGATACTAACGTAAGAAAAGTAATTCTCGGTATTTAGGCAGTTGCCAAAAGTTATCATCAACCAAAAGTTCAAGTTTATCTGAGTGGTATCTTACCGTATCAAAGTATGGTTTTACACTATCACAATAGGCTACCGCTTTTTCTCTAATATCTTCTAATACATTGGCTTTCTTTCTTTCATCAATCATAAATCTTACATTCTTTTTGATTGATGATATGTGATGTGCCATCTCTTTAACTGACTCTTCCATTGCATCTGTTTCGGCATCAATACCCAAAGTTTTAAGCTTGGCTAAGCTGTCTATAAGTTCATTTAAATATTTAACTGATGCCGGTATTACGTGGGTCATTGCCAGTTCGCCAATTAATCTTGATTCAATTTGTAACTTATTGGTGTAAGTTTCAAGCATAATCTCATGGCGGGCTTCAACCTCTCGCTCGGTCATAATACCTAGTTGGGTAAAAAGTGCTTTGGTGCTCTCCGAACCGTAGGCGTCAAGTGCGTATGGTGTTGTTTTTTGGTTTGCAAGGCCGCGTTTTTCAGCTTCTTTTTCCCATTCATTGCTGTAGTTGTTTCCTTCAAACAATATGGCTTCAGAATCCTTTATATACTGCTGTAAAGTTGATAGTATGGCTAAATTATTGGTCTCTCCACCATTAATTTTAGCATCTACTTCAGTTTTAAATTCTTTTAGCTGATGAGCTACTGCTGTGGCTAGTACAGTCATTGGAGCTGATGTATTACTTGTGCTGCCCACTGCTCTAAACTCAAATTTATTACCCGTAAAGGCAAAAGGCGATGTTCTGTTTCTATCAGTATTATCCTTTGTTAAATCAGGTATTTGCGGTGCATTTATTTCAATTACACCTTCTCCAGTGTCTTCATGTTGTTCTAAAACATCGTTTTTTATTGAATTTAAAATACTTGCAAGTTGTTGGCCAACAAATACTGAAATTATTGCGGGTGGTGCTTCATTGGCGCCAAGTCTATGATCATTGCCAATTGAAGCAATGCTAGCCCGCATTAGTGCATTATGGTTGTGTACAGCCTTAATTACATTTACAAAAAAGGTGAGAAAACTTAGATTTCTGTTAGGGGTTTGACCAGGCGATAACAAATTTACTCCTGTATTTGTACCCATTGAAAAATTGCAGTGTTTGCCACTACCATTTACATTGGCAAATGGTTTTTCGTGCAATATTGCTCTAAAGTTGTGTCTTCTCGCAACCTTGTCAATCAAGTCCATTAAAAGTTGATTGTGATCAACCGCAAGGTTTAACTCTTCAAAATTTGGTGCACATTCAAATTGCGAAGGTGCTACTTCATTATGCCTTGTTTTTAGTGGGATACCTAATTTAATACACTCATTTTCAAAGTCAATCATAAAAGTTTGAACCCTTTCAGGAATTGATCCAAAATAATGATCATCAAGCTGTTGACCCTTTGCAGGAGATTGGCCAAGCAATGTTCTGCCGGCAATAACTAAATCGGGTCGAGCATTATAAAGGGCTGCATCTACCAAAAAGTACTCTTGCTCTACACCTAATGTGGCAGTTACTTTATTTACGTTTTCATCAAAATATTTGCATACCGCTGTAGCGGCCATATCTAATTGATGAATTGATTTTAAAAGTGGTGCTTTGTAATCAAGTGCTTCGCCAGTGTATGAAACAAATATTGTAGGAATACACAAGGTAAATCCACCACCACTTTGCATTAAAAAGGCAGGAGATGTGGGGTCCCAAGCGGTGTAGCCCCTGGCCTCAAAGGTTTGCCTAATTCCGCCATTCGGAAAACTTGATGCATCAGGCTCTTGCTGTATAAGTGCTCCACCTGAAAATTTTTCAATGCCAACACCATTGAATATATCTAAGAATGAATCGTGTTTTTCAGCTGTTAGCCCGGTAAGTGGTTGAAACCAGTGCGTGTAATGCGTTGCACCGTGCTCCATTGACCATGTTCTCATGGCAGCAGCAATCTGATCGGCTAAGTCTTCAGTAATATTGTTTCCAGAGTCAATTACTGCTTTAAAAGATTTATAAGCTTGTTTACCAAGGTATCGTTCTAGTTTTTCGTTGGTAAAAACATATTTACCTACAATATTTGATTTTTTGGTTTCGTGAGCTACGTCAGTTTTTTTTAGAGAATTAACTGATTGAAGTGCTGTAAAACGAATCATCTTGAATTTTTCAATTTAAAATTAATGATGGCGCGAAAATATCAATTGAAAAGGCGTACCTGCAAGAAAAATTTGTATTTATGTGAATAACTCTTTTTGTTTTTTCAAATTAATTAAGTGTTTTTATTACAGCGGCTGAAGCAATACTTTTGCAGGCTGTAAAATTGACTAAATTATGTTTGAAAGTTTAAGTGATAGGTTAGAAGGTGCGTTTAAGCATTTAAAAGGTCAAGCCAAAATCAACGAACTCAATATTGCCGATACTCTAAAAGAAATTAGGAGAGCATTAGTTGATGCGGATGTTAACTATAAAATCGCGAAAGAATTTGTTGATACTGTTAAAGATAAGGCGCTAGGAGGGCAGGTTTTAAAATCTGTGTCGCCAGGGCAGCAGATGGTTAAGCTTGTAAACGACGAACTTGTTAAACTAATGGGCGGGGCTGCAGAAGGAATAGACCT
>JBMYOR010000155.1:0-6316 GCA_049599535.1 Bacteroidia bacterium
CCCGCGCCAATATCTGCAACCACATCATTAGCGTTTAATTTCATAAACGCCATAAGTTCATTAGGTTTTTGCCAACTAGCACGTGTTGAATCTTCAAACCTTTTAACCAAGTCTTCAAAGCTTGATTGATGCATGTGTTCATTTGCATGATTTTTTTTATGCTCGCTTGAACAAGCCAAAAAAATAATAGCAGTACTGATTGATATAATTAATTGTCTCATTATTTTAATAACATTTTGTGCCAGCTGTTTTCTGCGCTTGTTAACCATTCTTTTTCAAAAGAATCTATATCAGTTACCGTATTGTTATAAACCTGTGTATCAGCATTTACCGAGCCTTCTATTGCTAACTTTTTAAACTCAGCCATGCTGCAGTGTTTGGTTACACCATTTTCTTGGTAAGCCACTCTTTGTCGGTTAAAAAAGTTAAGTCCTAATTGCGATTGCAGTTCTTTTATAAAATGTACTGAAGCATCAACCGAGCAGCCTGTGGCATTTTGTACATCTTCTACCACCTTGATGATTACAAACAAACGGTCTTTAATATCGAAAGATGCTGTGAGCTTTACACCATGGGCTTTCCAATCTGAAGTAAATTCTGTAAGTGCGTTATTAACCGTTTGTAGCTCTTGATCATCAAGAAAACGGTCGGATTGGTAGATCCAAACTTTTGTTTGAGTCATTATTTAATTTTAGGTAATAAGCAAAGGTAGGGAGATATGATTTTAAGTGAGAATCTGCAAACTGGTCAAAACAACTAAATGAAATAAGCATCAAAATAATCTGCTTCGTTTAACATATCAACATCACGCCATATCTTATTGCAATTAACCTTTTCGATTCCTTTTTATGCTACCCTTAATCCGCCTCAGTACTTTATCAAATTCTTCTTTAGCCATCACCCTTTCATCAATTCTTACAACACCCCCTTTTTTTAACTGCACTTTCAAAATTCTAAAATTTGAATATCGACGTTTAAAGCCTAAAAAACCAAACAAATCAAATTGTGGGTAATTGCTCGTTCTGTTCTGAACAACCTTTATTCTTTCAACTTCAGAATAATAGAAACTCCTTTTCCTTAGTAGAAAAAGATCACGTTTCGAAAACCCATTATCATCAACTTCATATTGTGCCAATTTTAAAAAGCCTAAAACCGCAATAATCAAACAAAAGCATATCCAATAAAGACCGATGGAGCTTTCTCTAAAGCCAGAGCTAAGGAAAAAAGGAATCAATAAAACAAGAGCAAATATTATCAAGGTGGTTGTTACCCTATAATCAATAGTTGTTTTGAATGTTCTGTTTGTCATTTAGGGCCGCTTTGAACATTGCATCTGATCTCCCATAGCAGGGTATCAATGTTGGTATAAACATCATTCCGAATAGTTATCTTGTTTTCTCCTGAGATAAAAGTCGTTGTGCCCTTCCAATTTGATGTTTTGATTTCTTCAATTTCTGAAATATTATACTTGTGAAGTTTTCGAGTTATCAAGTTTTTAAAAAGCAGCTCCTGGTCTCTGAAATAAACAATCACAAGCTTATTAAGAAATAAATCCCAAATGACAAGTAGCGTTGAAAGTATTATTAGCGCAAAAAGAATGCTCCAAGGCAGCTTATCATCAAGGTTTAATGTTGTACCAAATATTGCCCCGTAAGGTAAAACCGGTGATGAAATGAACAAAAAGAAAATCATTATAACCCTTATGATATTAAACTTACTTTTCATTTGAAAATATACACAAGTCCAAATAACACAGGAATGGCCAAAAAGTAAAAAATCCCGGACCTATAAACCAAAAGGTGATATAGCGATAATTCCTTTTTCTTATATGTTCTATATGCTACAAGCGACATAAGAAGTGGAGCTATTGTAAACTGATATAAACTTCCAATTGACACCATTCCAGACCATTTCCAAAATATGCTTGTTAAAACAAGGATTAATAACACACTGTAGTTCATTATCGAAACGGCTAAGCCAATAATTGGTGGTTGCTCTATGTTTTTGGCCTTCATTTTTCGTATTAAAACTATCAGAGTTAGCACAAATAAAAAGGGAACCAAGAAATAGATTACAATGGGAATAATGACTTCAGCTCTCATAAGAATCGGGATATAGCTAATTACTTATAATACCCCCACTTATCTAAGAATACACGAACCTTTTCTGGCACAAAATATCTGATACTTCTATTGTTTTTAATGCTTCTTCTGATAAAGGAAGCCGATATTTCCATGATAGGCGTTTCCCAAACCTTTAAACCATCAAAATTAAAGGTGGCCTCATGCCCTACTCTTGGATAAGCGTAAACTTGATTGTTTTCAATAAGCACTTCATGATTTTTCCATTTTGGTAGGGTATTCACCGTATCGGTGCCCATTATTAAGACAAAATCATTATCAGGATACTTCTCTTTTAGCCTAACCAAAGTATCAATTGTAAATGATGGCCTTGGCAAGTGAAACTCAAAATCGCTGGCTCTTAGCTTGTCATTTTCTTCAATAGCAAGGTTTACCATCTCTAACCTATCGTATTCGTTTAGTAGATTTCTGCGGTTTTTGAGTGGGTTTTGTGGCGTTACCATAAACCAAACTTCATCAAGATCGGTATTGGCTGCCATGTAGTTGGCAATAATTAAATGCCCTGTATGTATAGGATTAAAGCTTCCGAAAAACAAGCCTATTTTCATGAAATGTCTTTTTCTAAGAACTGCTTAACTACTTCTACAATCTCTTTGTCTGCTCGCTCAAGCACATCGTTTTTAAGTACGTAATCAAACTTGTTGGCATACTCTAGCTCAAACGATGCTCTTCTTATTCGCTTCTCAATGCTTCTTGCATCTTCGGTACCACGGTTTTTCAATCGCTCGGCTAGTATGTCAATGGTGCCTGGATGTATAAAAACAAAAAGTCCGTTATCGCCATATTTCTCTTTTAAGTTGGCCGCACCTTTTACATCAAGATCAAGAAATGGCACGTGGCCATTTGCCCAAATTCTTTCCATCTCGCTAAAAGGTGTTCCGTAATAAAGGCCTTCGTAAACTTGCTCATACTCTAAAAGCGCATTGGCATTTATCTTTTGCTCAAACTCTGCCTGTGTAATGAAATAATAATGCTTACCGTTCTCCTCTCCTTTTCGTGGGCCACGTGTGGTTGCCGAAACAGAGAGCTCAAAAACTGGTATGGTGTTCATCACATTTCTAGCAATGGTAGATTTACCCGCGCCAGAAGGGCCACAAAACACAACTAGTTTATTTTTGGTATGGTACATTCTAAAGTATATTTAGAACCTGTTCTTTGATTTTTTCTAGGTTGTCTTTCATCTGCACCACCAAGTGCTGAATCTGCTCATCATTAGCTTTAGAACCAATGGTATTAATCTCTCTACCCATTTCTTGTGCTATAAATCCAAGCTTTTTACCTGAGCCTTCGCCATTTAATACTTCTAAAAAGTATTTCATGTGGCCTTGTAAACGCACAATTTCTTCGGTAATATCAAAGCGCTCAATGTAAAATATTACTTCTTGCTCATATCTATTCGAATCTTTTTGTTCAGCCGAAAGGTATTTTTCTTGCAGTTCTACCAATCGTTTGCGCATACGCTCTATTCTAGCTTCGGTATTGGCATTAATTTTTATTAGCAAACTGCCAATTTGGTTGCAATAACCAATTAACTCACTTTTTAAATTATCGCCTTCTTGCTTTCTGAATTCAGCCATTTTTACAATCGCTTCGTTCATTGTTTGCATAAAAATGGGTTTTATAGCCTCATCGCCATCGTTATCGGCCGACTCTACTACATCGGGCAGGTTCACCAATATATTAAGTAAATCTGATTTATTAAGTCCGCCAGAATCTGCTAAATCATCTAAATCTGCTTTATAGGCATTAAATAAATCTTTATTTATGGTGCGCTTGGCCAAATCGGCATTTTTAGCAAATACGGTAAACATTACTTGCACTTTGCCCCTTTTAACTTTCTGATTTATCAGGTTTCTAAAGTCCATTTCAAATGGCTGCGCCAATTTGGGTAATCTTATATTGAGATCTAGAAACTTGCTGTTGAGCGATTTGATCTCTACTTCAACTTTTACTTGTTCGTTTTCGTTAGTGGCTGCCCCAAAGCCTGTCATAGAATATACCATGTGTTACTTTTAATAAAGTTGCGCAAATGTATCAAATGAGCAGGTAGCGGATATGTAATAAGTGGTTAGTAATTAACATGGCGAATAATATTCTACCTTATAAAGTCTATCATTTTTAAACGTAAATATGAGCCCATCATCACTATTTTTATAATTTATAATGGTTCCTGAATCTGGAAGTATAATAAAGTACTGATCTAGTTTTTTAAATAGTAAGTCTTGAAATTGTTTTTTACTGGTGTTTTTATTCAGCACATTGCCATAAAAATGCAGTACTTGGTTTTGTTGGCTATCAATTATTAATTGCTTTAATACAAAACCAAATTCATTATTACCCGCAAAACTGTAATAGCCATAATTTAAACACCAAAATGGTTTTTCGCCTTGTGCTGAAAACAGAAAAACACAATCATAATTCAACTTAAAACTATCAATTGGCGGTCCGTTTACTTTCTTAATTTTAAATGAAGTTGACTGAAAGTCAAGACCATTTAGCGTTATAGAATCAGAATTAATTTGCGCTTTTAATTGTATATAGGCCACCAGAAAAAAAATGCTCACAAAGCACCATTTCATTACATTTTCTTTTGAAGCTTTATTCTAAAGGTAGTGCCATTGCCTGGCTCTGATGATGCTACGAATATTTGTCCGTTATGGTAAGATTCAATTATTCGTTTTGCTAAAGAAAGGCCGAGCCCCCAGCCTCGTTTTCGGGTAGTATAGCCAGGATTAAAAACCGTTTTTTGTAAATAAATAGGTATGCCTTTTCCTGAATCTTTAATATCAATAATCACTAAATCACCTTTGTTTTGAATCAAAAAATCAATGGTTCCTTTGCCTTCCATAGCGTCAACTGCATTTTTGCACAGGTTTTCGATTACCCATTCAAAAAGGCTTGCATTAATAAATGCTATGGCCAAATTATCACTTTGCTTGTTAATTGAAATGGTTACTTGCTTTGACACCCTTTTTTGCAAATAAGCTATTGATGTTTTAATCAACTCTAAAGCATTTACTTGATTAAGTACAGGTTGCGAGCCAACCTTTGAAAACCGCTCGGTTATTACTTCAAGCCTGTTTACATCTTTTTCAACTTCGTCAACAATTTCTTTCGGAAAACTTTCTTCATCAGTTCTAAAATACTCAACCCAAGCCAGTAAACTCGATAATGGTGTACCTAACTGATGTGCGGTTTCTTTACTCATGCCTACCCAAACTTGATTTTGCTCAAAACGGCGCGATGAGCTAAAGGCCAAATACGAAACAAATATGAATAAGGCGATTATAAAAAGCTGAGCGTAAGGATAATACTTAAGCATAATAATAGTGCTTGAATCGCCGTAATGATAAATTTCAGGAAAATACTTTGAGTTTAAAAAAACCGGCTCGTTGGCTTCTTTCATTTCATCGAGCCTATCATATAAATAGGCAGAATCTAAAGCTTTAACCGAATCAATGTTTCTAAACTGGGTAATTATGCCATTTGTATCGGTAACTATTACAGGTGTGGTAGTATTACTTTTTATAATATTAATTAAAAAGTTAAGAGCCTGATCATTGCTTTCAAGTTCGGTAATAAGTGTTGTGGCTTCAACAATGGTTTGTATTCGATTTCGCTCTTCATTTGCAAGCTTTTTTACCACATAATTGGTATATACAACTGATGCTACACCAATTACAATGGCCACTGCAAAAAGCACTAGCTTCCAAATACGTTTGTGGTAATATTTTCCAATCATCGTTTCTGAATACTGCTCCAGCCATCTTTAAGTGAGTTTCGGCGCCTAATTCTTTGGTTTTTTCTGTGCACTTTCATAAGCGAATCTCTTCTTAAATCTTTAAATCGTTTTTCAAGCTCTTTTGCTTTTTTTAATTCTTCAGATTGTGCTTTTAAGCCTTCGCCAATGGCCCCTCCCAAGGCTCCCATGTTGTAGGTAATCTCAGGATCATCAATATTGCCTTTTACCAATAAGTAAACTGTCATATTACCGCTTGGTTCCATGGCATAAAAATTAAAGGTTTTATCAGTAAATAATCTACACTTTTTTTACTAAACGAAATTCAAATTTCATTTTTTTTCCATTTCTTTCAATCAAAACCCTAACTTTCTTTCCATTCTTTTTTTGGAATTTTCGAATTATATCCCCTAATGTAAATTCATGAGAAGCCTTA
>JBMYOR010000156.1:0-6312 GCA_049599535.1 Bacteroidia bacterium
GCCAATTCGGCTCCATTTTTTTGCGGAAAAGTAAATCTAAAGGTGGCGTCTTGATAAGTTGGGGCCGAGTTTGTGCCTACATCTATACCCAAAGCCAAAAACATAGATATGGTAGAGTACCTGTAGTTTATTAAATAAGACGATCCTTTTTCTTTATTTAGAGGCCCTTCGGCAAAAGCTTCGGTTCCCATAAGGCCAAACATGCCGCTAAACTCATGATTTTGATTGTTACCGTTTCTGAGTTTAAGGTCAAAAACCCCGGCTGTGCTGTTACCAAACTCTGCCGGAAAAGCACCAGTATAAAAATCAGAGTTTCTAAGTGTTTTAAAATTAACTATGCTTACTGGGCCACCATTTGTGCCAGGTATAGCAAAATGATTGGGGTTGGGCATAATTACACCTTCGAGCTGCCAAATAACCGATTGCGGAGAGTTACCGCGAATTACAATATCGTTTCGGCTATCATCGGCACCTTGCACGCCTGCAAAATTTGATGCCGTACGGGCCGGATCTCCTCTACTACCGGCATAGCGCATGGTTTCATCAACTGAAAATTCGCGGGCACTCACAATGGCCATTTCGTTACTTACTTCCCCATTTCTGGTTACCGATATGGTTACTTCATCAAGCTTTTGAGCACTTTCTTCAAGCTCTATATTTAAGATTACTTGCTTAGCTGATGTTACTATTATGTTGTTTAGTATTTTCTCTTTGTATCCAACGTACTGAACCATAAAATTTTGACGCCCAACTGGTACCTTATCAATTCTAAAATTCCCAGTGGCATCTGTTACTGTACCTTTTTCAACCTGGCCATTAACCATTAAAGCCACAGTAGCGCCAATTAGCGGAAAACGTGTTTCGGCGTCAACTACTTTACCCCTTACAGTTTGGGTAATTTGGGCATAAGAACCAAAGCCAATAAGGCTTATTACCAATAAAAGAATATTCCTTTTCACCTAATGCTATTTTAATGCTGAAAATATAGTGCAATTGTACTTAGCACAAAAATTAGGTGGATTATTAAAAATTAAACTTAGCCACTTTGGTGCAGTTTAATAGGTTTTATTTAAAGCGAAATGGGTGTATATATAAACGAATATATTAGTAAGTTTTAATTTAGATTGTGAGGTCAGTTTTAGCTAAGGTACCTTGATTTTAAAGGCATTAAGAATTATATTAAAACTAACTTTAGCAGCTAATAAAAAGCCTGGCAAAACTTGGGCTTGCTCTTTGGCATCCTTAAAAATGAGTTTACCCAAGCTGGCCATGGCTACTCGCGAGCAGGGTAAAAATGCAATTATTTTTAATACATTAGGCACATGGTTTTATAACTAGGGCAAATTACTTTAAAGGCGAGTAGATTGTTTATTTACAAATTAAATGAGATAATATACGGTTCTATATTCTATAAAGTAAATATTAGTTTTTATACCACATATTTTCAACATCATATATAAAAGTACCGGTATTTGTACCGCAAGATGTTTAAGCGTTGCGAACTGATTACGAGAGCCGTATAATACTCAAATTGTACAGGGTGAGAGCGTTTTTAATCGCTCGTATGTATAGGTTACAGGACTTTTTGGTTTATTGGCAAGATTACCGATACCCCTTTTTAAAATAAGATTAGGGTTGAGAGTGATTAAGTATTTAAAATCGGTGTGATTATGAAATAAGCAAAAGCCATATTATTTTTTACTATTAGAGTTCTCATGTTTTGCTGATACTCCTAAAAAAACCGGACGTGAGATTTTATAAGTGCTTTTAATTGGAGTTTTGTTTTGAACGGGTAGGCCATCTATGTAGGTTATTGTTTGATTTTTGCCACATCTGCTTCTTATTAAAATAGGCTCATTCTTTTGATTTGCTTGGCTCGAGCTAATAACAAGTTCGCCATTGAACCTAATTACTTTTATATTAGTGAAGCGGTCAGTTATGTTTCTTTTTGATTTTTTCTCTAAGTGTTCTAAAACATAAACAGGGCCTTTAAATATTTTATAAGCATCATTAATAATAAACCCATCTTGAGTTTCTAGTGTGTTTGAATTTCCAATATTTATTATTGGATTTGATTTGCACCTTACCGGTAGTGTAGGGTTACTCAGGTTTTGGCCATAAGTGTTGATGCCTAAAAAAAGCATTAATAGATAAATAAGCCATTTCATAAGGTAAACATTTTGAGTTTCAGTTGATCGCTTAGTTGGCCAAGTCTGTAATGTATAATTGCCAAAAAAAGAATAATATTGAGTGCCTTCAACGCGCAGGGATTTTTAGAATTTTTTCGGTTTTTATTGGTTTAATACCACCATAGGGTTCAAGCATTGATTCCCAATATCCGCAGCTAAATGTATAGCAAGGGAATTCATGTTTTGCGGGCTTTAAATAAGCCACAATTGTAGTAATGCTTTTTTGATCAACTTTAATTTCGGTAATGTGTTTTTGGTAACCAATAAAAGAAATTTCTAATCTATAGCAGCCCGGAGTTAAGTTGCTAATGGTGCCTAAACCAAAGGGGTCGGTAGCATTGCCCTTAATAAATTGATTATCAATTAACACCTTAATGTTTGCTCCTAAAATATGGCTGCTGTCATTATCTAAAACGCTAACTTTTAGGGTGCCTGTTGTGTTTTGCGCTGCAAGGCTAAGGGGTAATAGTATGCACAATAATTGTAACCGTATTTTCATAAAGCTGAGTTTACTTTTATCGAATATCACTAGCCTTTAATGCTTTTTAAAAGTAAAACTCATATAACTATTAGTTGATAATATAAGTGGTAAGTGAGTGCCTAAGTGTTAATGTGCCTCTGAAACACAATATTTTACATAAATTGCGTTTTGCCACCTGTGCAACCAAAAACCTTAATTGCACTATACAGTAAACATTAAAAACAAAATCTATGAGATCAACCAAAATTGTAATCATGCTGGCCCTAATAGTTTCAGCAAGCTTTGCCAATGCTCAAATTAAAAATGAAACCAAAAGCACCTGGAAAGTACAAGCCATAAAAGGCAACTTTGGCGCACATGCCGATCATTTCTCAAATATGAACCTAGGTTTTATGGAAGGTAGAATTAACGATGCCAGCTATAAAGGGGTAAGCACTGAAGGTTTAACCCCAGAAGATTTCGTTTACAACACATCGGGAGGCAACATTAATTTAGGAGTAATGCTTTCGAGAACTCCGATTACTACCACAATTGGTAAGTACGAGACTTTAGAACTATCGGTAGGCGCACATTTTGGTAGAGAAGTAATGATTGATTATTACAATAATAACCCAGCTGATTTTTGCGGTACCAACAATGTTGTGAGCTGCTACAATGATATTACCTTTTGTGATTTGCAAAATGAAGTAAGTATCTCAGCTACTTACCGTAGAGGAGTTTCATTGGCAAATATTATAAATATTTACACGGGTTTAGGTACCAGTTTAGGTACTACAATGGGTAGTAAAATGTGGATTTTTGCTAATGAGTATAATGCCAATACTGAGCAGATTAATGCGGTTAGCGAAAGTTACAGTTTAGAAGAAAGCGTGCTAGGAAGGATATACGTACCAATTGGTGGCGAGCTTGTAATTATGAATAAACTTAGATTTACTGCCGAAGGAAGGTTAGGTGTGGGTTACAACCATTCTTTTAGTCAAGGTGGAGCCGGTAATCTTAATTATTCAGTTTTAGGCGGATTGGCCTGGAACATCTAAAAATATTTGTGGTTTTCTTTTATAAAGTCCCGTCATTTGTTAAAATGACGGGACTTTTTGGTTGTACTATCATGGGAAATATAATGACACTTGCAATGTAAAGTAGTATAAATTATTGGGCTAATCTCTTAATCAGTACATATTTGCGCTATGAATCATGAGGCAATATTTGATCTGCTCGAAACCAAGTACCAACAGTTTAATACATCAGCTTTTATTGATGATGACCCCGTAAGTATTCCGCATGAGTTTAGTAAAGTTGAAGATATTGAAATAGCCGGTTTTTTTGCAGCAACCTTTGCTTGGGGCCAGCGTATTACTATTATAAATAAGTGTAAACAGTTACTTACTTTAATGGATTGGGCACCGCACGATTTTATTATAAACCATGCGCAAGGCGATTTAGATAAATTGGCATTATTTAAACACCGAACTTTTAATTTTATTGATTTAGCTTTTTTTATTAGGCGTTTAAAACATGCCTATCAAAACCAAGGGGGCTTAAGGGCCCTTTTTATTAATGGAAACACAACGCAAGAAAGGTTGCAGAACTTTGAACGAGAGTTTAAAAATTTTGATGGTTTTGAAAGTCGTACAGGTAAACACATTGCTACGCCGGCACGTAATTCAATATGTAAACGGTTAAATATGTACCTACGATGGATGGTAAGGAAAGATGCTGGCGGCGTAGATTTAGGTATTTGGGACACCTACAATCAAGCAGATTTGCAAATACCGCTTGATGTACACGTTGAGCGCGTTTCGAGACAGTTGGGGCTGTTAAAACGAAAACAACGCGATTGGCAAAGTGTTGATGAACTAACGGCTAATCTTAGAAAATTTGATCCAAAAGATCCGGTTAAATACGATTATGCTTTATTTGGTATTGGAATTTTAGAAAAGTAATGGCGAATAAAATTGAAATTATAGCAGAAACGGCTAAGGTTGTAGAAAAGGATTTTTACTTCGAAAATCTTAATACCAATTTACCTACAAGTTTTAATGATGGTTTTCAGCACATATTAGATCAGCTTGCCCATAGAATTTCTCAAATGCTTGATGGTGATTTTGATGTGCTAATGCAGATTTTTTATAGAATTGATTTAAACGAGATTGAAGTTAAAAAGGCTATTGCTTTATCTAAATCACCATCAAAAAAGTTGGCTGAGCTGGTAATTGAGCGCGAAATGCAAAAGGCAAAAACTAGGTTGGAATACAGGCGTAAAATTTATTAGTTAAACTGGGAGTTACCATCTATTCCAAGCCCTAATGCATATATAATAATCAGTTTAGATTTTATTTTTGTGCTTAGCTAATAAGCAATCGGGATGTAGCTCAGTTCGGTTAGAGTACGCGCCTGGGGGGCGCGGGGTCGCTGGTTCGAATCCAGTCATCCCGACAAAAAAAACCGCCCAAGGGGCGGTTTTTTTATTAAAATTCAAAAAGTTGAATTTATGCTTCTTTTTTGCCTGCGCAACAGCCTGATTTACCAGCTGGTTTTTCACCTGCACATTCAGCTTTTTTCTCACCGGCGCAGCAACTTCCTTTTTTACCTTTCTTTTTCTTCTTGTCTTTATCTTTCTTTTTTTCAACCAATACTGTTGATGCATCGTCTGAAGAAACTGTGGCATAACTGGCGCCTACTCCACCTACAAGTAGAAAAGCTGCCATTCCGAGACCTAATACTATTTTTTTCATCTTAATATATTTCAAATGTTATTAGCAATAATAAAGCCCACTTTGACCAATAAAAAACTTATTTTGTTAAAATTAACCAACTTACTTAACCGGAACCGTAACGTTAATAACCTCAGTTTCATACTTTTTGGCCATATCTGGCTCGCCTAGCTGGGTGTATATAATGTATAAGTAGTTTTTTGAATAATTATCTAATGGGTTTATTTTAAGGCATTTTTCAAATTTTATAATTGCCTTATCATAGTTATTAAGTCTAAAATTGGCAATACCCGCATTAAAATTGGCAATATGATCATTTGGTGCAATTGCCAATGCCTTTTTGCAAAGGGTAAGCCCTTTGCGGTATTGTAGTTTTCGCATTAAACCTACCGCTCTTTTTTTATACCAGTCAAGCAATATGGCTTCACCATTTTCATCGTTAGGCGCATATTTATAAAAACCTTCCATAAAAGTAATGGCCCTATCGGTATCGTTTTTATTAATCAATTCAAGTGCCCCGTTATAGCAGGCACCCGCGTGGTTTCTCCTAATTGTTTCAATATTACCTAGTTTGTTAAGAGCTTGTTCGTATTGTGCTACGGCTTCAACATTTTTACCTTGCAACATTTTTAAATCGCCCATGCTAGCAAACAAAAAAGGGTTTTCAAATACTTGCTGTGCCGAGTCTATGAGCTCTTCAGTTTTTTTGAGTAATAAGGCTCTATCAGGATTTTTTGGCTTGTACGAATATGCCTTATCTAAAGCAGCATCTACTCTATCAATCACCATTTGTATTTGGGCATCGAGGTTATTGTACGATGCCATTTTTTCTTGAGTAATAATTGTATCTACAACCGTTGAGTCGGTTTCTAGATCTCTTATCTCATTTTTAACCACATTGGTTGAGTCGGTAATTTTAGTCACAGGT